>NZ_CAWPNJ010000023.1:0-133984 GCF_963889195.1 Calothrix sp. FACHB-168 | reverse complement strand
TTTTTTGGGGCGCTTCCCCTACCCGTTTATGGTGTATTTTTTTAGTTCAGTAAATCTGTTGCTGTTATTTTCTGTTTGCTTCCATTTAGTCTAAACTCCAGTAAGGTGAAACCACCATTTTATCTAGCTCCTATGCAGAGTGTGGGAGCCAGGATCGTGAAGCTCCGCCTCAATTTATCAGTCTCTGAAGCGGAGCCTCGCAATATACATTTCCAGCCGGAGGTTGGAAAAAAGATAGAGAAAGGTGAAACAATTTTGGATTTTAGATTAACCCCATGCATAAAGTCAGGGGTTTGTCAATAAATTGTTAGATTTTGGATTTTAGATTGATTACCCGAATTTATTCGGGAGCTTCTCACCTTTTTCAATTTTGAATGAGCGAATCTTTAATCCAAAATCCAAAATTTAAAATCTAAAATTCCGTTAGTGTGGGTAGTTCAGATTATGAATTGGCCGTCGGTTGAGGAAGTACTCCTGTATTTCGGGTTTCTGCATTAGATAACCGACTCAAAGTTAATAGCGGTACCTCTTGTCGGCAAGATAGACAAAACCAATAAACTTCACTATGCCGAATATGGCGCAGGAGGGAACCACCACAACATGGACAGGTGTTGCTTCTCATACTCATACCGATGTCCTCCTATAAAGAAATGTTGTAATATGCACAAAAATTTTTTTGATTAAAACTGGATTTTGGCAGCATGGATGTGCCCATTTAAATCTACGCGCGCCTGAATAATTTTTTCGTAGATTGCTTCGTAACCGTTCACCATTTGGGCAACACTAAATTTGTTTTCTACGTATTGACGACAGGTTTGGCGATTGAGTTTTAAAGCTTGCGGAATTATTTCTGCCATTTGCTCATAGTTTTGGCAGATAAAACCTGTTGCCCCATGAGCAATAACTTCTGGTACTGAACCGAGATTCATTGCAATTACTGGCGTACCAGTTGCCATTGATTCAATCATAACTAATCCGAAAGGTTCTTGCCAAGCAATTGGGAAAAGAGTGACAGCAGCATTGCCTAATAGTTCAGCTTTTTCATCATGGTTAACTTCACCGAGATATTCAATTTGCTGACCATCTATATGGGGGGCAATTTCTTGTTCAAAAAACTTTGAGTCTACTAAATCAATCTTTCCTGCCATCTTTAAGCGCCAACCACTTTGTTTCGCAATTGCGATCGCATGGTGGGGCCCCTTGTCGGGGGAAAAGCGGCCTAAAAATGCTAAATATTCTGGTTCTTGGGGTTGCTTTTTAAAGGGGTAATCTTCTGGATTAATTCCGTTGTAAACAGTGCCAAAATAGTTTAAATCTATCTGTCGCTGTGCGTCACTAATACTGATGTATGGTTGTTTTTTATGGTGACCAAAGGCTATACGGTTATCTTTGGTAAAGCTGCCGTGGAGTGTGTGTACCGTTGGTGTTGATACTAAACTCGCTAAAGACAGTGCCGATATTCCTACATGGGAATGAATAATATCGAATTGTGGCGATCGCTGGTAAACCTGACTAAGTTCCAGCATTTCATACACTGCATACTCTTTGACATTGGGATCTAAGCGTAAGGCTCGTGGATAAACTGCTTCTAAATTAGCCAAAGTTTGGGAATCGCCAGAGGCGAATAAAGTCACTTCATGACCGCGACGAACTAATTCATCGGTCAAATGACTCACTACCAGTTCAATTCCTCCGTATGTTGGAGGTGGAACTCTTTCCCATAAGGGGGCAACTTGAGCTATTTTCATATGTCTTGGTTCAGCCGATTCAATAATTCTCTAGAAGAGAACTTATATTTAATTTGAGGGCAAAGATTTATACTTAAATATTCTGAAATTTATATTAACCAAATCTATGCCCGCAACTGGAATATCGGTTAACCGTACCGTTTAAACAGCACCAACAAATTTCAGAGCATCAGCGATCGCCTCAGCCGTCTACAATATAAAGATACAATCAACTGTAACTCCTTTCATCTATCTTGGGGATCATTGAGACAATTGCCTATTCTGTAACTTAACCTACTGATTTAAAAAATTTGTAGCTCAAAATACTAAAATTTACTTTGGGATCAATTCTTCTCAGGGTTGATTTAGTGAAAAAGGGCTAAAACTATAGGACAGAGACAAATATTAAAAAAAAATAAAAACCATTTAATTAATAATTAATTAATGAATTTATGTAAATATTGCTGCAATGAAAATCGCCACTTGGAATGTTAATTCAATTCGCACTCGACTAGAACATGTCACTGCTTGGTTAAGCCAAAATCCGGTGGATGTACTTTGCTTGCAAGAGACAAAAGTTGTAGATCGAGATTTTCCGCGATCGCCTTTTGAAGAACTGGGCTACCAACTCTATTTTTCTGGGCAAAAATCATATAACGGCGTAGCTTTAATTAGCCGTCAACCGCTCTTGGATGTAAGTATGGGGTTCACACCAATAGTGCCCAATTTACAACCAGAATGGGATGAACAAAAACGAGTAATTACGGGAATTATCGATAATGTGAGGATTGTGAACCTATATGTCCCCAATGGTTCATCTATAGGTAGTGAAAAATACGAATATAAGCTGCGATGGTTAACAGTATTACGTCAGTATTTACAACTATTATTAAAATCTCATGAGGCAATTTGTGTTTGTGGCGACTTTAATATTGCTTTAGAAGCCAAAGATATTCACGATAAAGTCAAAGCCGAAACCCACATCATGTCATCGGAAGTAGAACGGCAAGCGCTGAGGGATGTATTATCATTGGGATTTGCTGATGCTTTTCGCAAATTTAACTCTGAAGGCGGAAACTATAGTTGGTGGGATTATCGCGCCGCATCTTTTCAGCGCAACTTAGGCTGGCGCATTGACCATCATTATTTAACACCCGTTCTTTACGAGCGTGCTACCAGCTGCATTATTGATGTAGAACCGCGAAAATTAACCCAACCTAGCGACCATACACCAGTGATTGTGGAATTTTGAGTATCTTGTGAATAAAATTTATTTTTGAGTGAGGACTTCAGGTTGTCAATGAGGACTGAAGTCCTCACTACGTTTAATCATTGAATATTGATGGAGAGCGATCGCCTCAAAAATCACCAGAGACTGGAAATATTAATATATATAAGTATGCTCGTGTAGAATAGCCGATTTCCGGCTCTAGCAGATATCTAGGTTTTCAACAACGCAAAAGACTGAAAGTATTTATATTAGGTCATTTTATGATTCTAGTCACTGGAGCAACAGGGGGAATTGGTCGCAGAGTCGTGCGACTTTTACGCCAACAAGAGAAGCCAGTCAGAGCATTTGCGCGTCTTAGTTCTCGTTACAGCGAATTGGAACACCGAGGAGCGGAAATTTTCATTGGTGATTTACGGCGAGAAAAAGATATTCAGCAAGCTTGCCGGGGTGTGGAATATATAATTAGCACTCACGGATCTGGTGGCGATGCCTTATCCTTAGATTATCGTGCCAACATAGAGCTGATTGACCAAGCCAAAGCTAACGGAATCAAACATTTTGTCTTCATTTCTGTATTAGGAGCCGATCGCGGATATGAAGATGCGCCTGTATTTAAGGCTAAACGCGCAGTAGAGAAATATCTCCAAGCTAGTGGCGTGAATTACACTATTTTACGTCCGGCTGGATTAGCATCTAACTTGCTAACATTAGCAGAAAGGTTTCGCGAAACAGGGTTGTATTTGCTGATTGGCGATCCCAAAAATCGGACTTCAATTGTCAGTACCGATGATTTAGCCAAAATAGCGGTGGATTCTTTGACAGTTGAAGGCGCAAAAAACCAAACTTTAGCCGTAGGGGGGCCAGAAATTCTCTGGCGTGGGGATATTCCCCAAATTTTTGGTCGCATCTTCAACAAAGAACCGGTTGTGATTAATCCGCCATTGTTTGCTATTGATGGGTTGCGGGGTGCGTTAGGTTTATTTAATTCCCAAACACAACAAGCTTTAGGAACCTATCGGACTTTGCTCGCCAATGAATTTTTCTGCACAAGAGACGAAATCTCTAATTTAGAAAGCATTTTTGATTTTAAATTGGAGACTTTAGAAAATTTTGTGCGGCGTTATTTAGCAGTGTAAATGGCTAGGGCTGGGGTAGTAGAGGAAGCAGAGGAAGCAGAGGAAGCAGAGGAAGCAGAGGAGAAATAGAATGCCCAATACTTCGACTTCGCTCAGTACAAGTGCCCAATGCCTAATGCCCAATGCCTAATGCCCCATGCCCAATGCCCCATGCCCAATAACTAAAAACAAATAACAAAAATTGTATGAAATATTCCCTCGTGGCGAATGCTGCGCAAGCGCGTCAGACAAAACAGCGATTTGCTAAACCAGATGAACAACTATCTTATGAGTTGGGTAAAGCCGTTCAGGAATTACCGCCGCTATATACAAGATTGTTAGCGGGAACGATCAGCCTGATAGTATTTGGGGCGATCGCATGGGCACATTTTTCGGAAATTGATGAAGTAGCGATCGCGCCAGGGGAATTAATAGCATCTACTCAAGTGCGTCCAGTCACATCTTTAGGTGGTGGGACAATAGTTAAAATCAAGGTTAAAGAAGGCGATCGCGTCACGAAAAATCAAGTCTTAATTCAACGCGATCCTGACTTAAAACAAACTGATGTTAATCGCCTGGCTAAAGCTACTAAGTTGATTCAGGAAGACTTACAGCGTTTAGATGCGGAACGGGTGGGAGTAAAAAGTACTGGTACAAAACTCCAAGATGAACTGTTAAACTCCCGTTTGGCTGATTATCAAGCACGCCAAGCCACAGCCGAAGCCGAAGCCAATCGCCAACAAGCGATCGCGAATCAGGCGAAAGTCCGACTAACAAGATTACAAGAAAATTTAGCCAACGCCAAAAGCGCTTTTGTGAACGCCAAAACTAATCTCGCTAACGCTGAAAGTATTAGTGCGAAAATGCAAAACAATTTGGAAATTGCTGAAAAAAGAGAACAAAGTTTACGTACCCTTGTATCTCCTGGTGCTGTACCTAGAGTTGATTATCTAGAAGCACAAGAAAGATTAAATCGGGCTATTACAGACATCACCAGATCTAAAGATGAAATCACAAATTCCCAAAATAAAATTATTGAAGTTCAAGACAGAATTACATCTTTAGAAAAAGATATTGCAGCCCAAGTTCAAGAAATTCGCCAAGCCCAAGAAGCCTATGAAGCTGCACGCAATCAAGCGCAACGTGTCGCATCAGAACGGCAAACAGAAATCCTCACCCAAATCAACAAGCGTAAAGAAGAATTAACTAATGTTTCTGGTCAATTAGAACAAGCTAAAAAGCAGGAAGACGAAGAAACAATTAAATCCCCTTTTGCCGGGACAATTTACAAAATCAAAGCGACAAAAGGCCCTGTACAAGCTGGTGAAGAATTACTTTCCATTTTGCCAGAAGGGGAAGAAATGCTGCTAGAAGTTAAAGTTCTCAATCGTGATATTGGATTTATTCGTCGGGGGATGAAAGCTAAAGTAAAAATGGCAACTTTCCCATTTCAAGAATTTGGTGTCATTAATGGTGAAGTTGTTCATGTTAGCCCCAATGCCATTACAGATAAAGATTTAGGCTTAGTATTTCCTACTAGGATAAAGTTAAATAAACACTCAATTAATTTCCGTGGGCAAGAAGTTCCTTTAACTCCTGGTATGACAGCAAATGGCGAAATTGTTACTAGAAAAAAATCAGTTTTGACCTTTATTATGGAGCCAGTGACACGCCGATTTAGCGAAGCATTTTCTGTGAGATAGATGATAGTAGGGTGTGTTGTCGCATAGCGCAACGCACCATCAATTATTTAAGGATACCAGTGCAATTCACGTAGGGGCATGGCAATGCCCATTGGTGTCAACTTAAGTTCTCTGGCTTACCCAAAAAATCGCCCACAGGCTGTAAGCCTGGGGCTAATGCTACAAAGCCCACCTTTGTGGGCTAAGAAAATTCAGCCCACGCAGGTGGGCTTTGTTCAATTAGCCGCACCCTTGGAGGGTGACGGCGGTTTATTGGGTAAGCGAGGGGTTGAGAGTGAGGACAAAACTTTGCAACCAAAAGGGTTTCGCGTTAAGTTAATACCAATGGGCATTGCCATGCCCTCTTAAATTAGCTAACAGTATTAAGCAGCATTAATTATCAGAAAATTATTGCGGAAATCATTGTAAGAAAGAGTTAGAACACCATTAGTTTCACCTTGTCTTGTCACACCCCAAGGATTATAGAGAGTTAAAGTTCCATTTGCGGTGTCAGCACTGATAATAGTGTACTCATGTCCGCCAACAATATTTAATCCTGGATTAGAAATAGTATCGGCTGTCATTGCTTTTCCAGTAGTTAACATAGTAGCTATTTGCGACAAACTCAGAAAAGCGCCTGAACGAGTTCCTGTATTACTCCAACTTGTATCAGCATAGTAACCCCCACTGATACCAGTAAGAGATGGCATTACCCGATAACCCCAACCGCCCTCAATGCTGCCGTAACTGTTAGCATTAGAATCGCGTTGAGATAGCCCAGATTCAGCAAATTGAGCATAAGCTTTTTCTGCTAAAGCTACCCACAAGCCTAGATTGAGATTGTCGTATTTAGCAAATCTTTGTTTGGTGTAGCCTGCACCTGAGACATTTGTTGGTAACCAGCGATCGACGGTGACATAATCACTAGCTGTAGTCACTTTACCATTGTATTGACCGTAGAATCTGACTGTAAAAGTCCCGTCACCATTGTCAATAAACATATTTTTAATTGCGGATGGTTGCTGGCGTGCTGTTGCGCCTAAAGAAGCTAAGAAGTAACAGTCACCTAAGAAACCTTGCTTAACATCTTGGTAGTTGAATGTACTATCGCTACCAAATAAACTACCTGAAGCTTGCTGATAAGTCATTGTAAATCCATCTGGTGCGGTTGGGCGATCGCCTCCTAAAAACCACTTATCAATTAGTTGATCCATTTGCGTGGCGCTGCTACCAGCATACAAGTTGCCTAATGCACTACCCTTGTAATTTTTATTTGCAACATTACTGTTAACAACTTTGTTAGATAACACACGTACATGATCGTCTATATTGAAGCGGCTAGATTCACTGACAATTTTCCGCAAATCCTGTAATTCATTGCTATCAATTAAACCGCCATCCCTCGCATCACGGAAGATATCAATCATATCTTGGCGGTTTAATTTATTATCAGCTGCACGCAGTCGCGTCAGATCGATTATTTGTTTATCTATGAGATTTTGGCTAAACCAATCACTAGTAATCTGAATTGTAAATTCACGTTCAACTACATCACTTTTAGCACCTGATTTATCGTAAGCTAATGCCGAGAGGCTGTAATTCCCATTCGTTAGGTTTAAATTACTCAACGATAAGCTGTAGTTGAAACTTCCCAAGCGCTTGTCAGTGGTTGAAGGTGTGAAACTCACAACATCAACAACATCCACAAAAGTTCCATCGGATTTCTTAATGCGGAAATCTACGCGAGAGATATCTGTGACGCCGTTAGCATCAGAGACTAAGCCACTCTTAATGCTGAGAGTATCTGTAGGTTTAAGGCTGATATTATTGAGGTTGAATTGTAATTGAGTAGGTGCAATGTTATTGGTGAAGCTAAATTCACGTTCAACTAAATTACTTTTAGCGCCTGATTTATCGTAAGCTAATGCCCAGAGCCTGTAATTTCCATTCGCTAAGGTTAAATTACTCAATGATAGGCTGTAGTTGAAACTTGCCTTGCTATTCTCAGTGGTTGAAGGTGTGAAACTTACAACATCAACAACATCAACAAAAGTTCCATCGGATTTCTTAATACGGAAATCTACCCGTGCAATGTCTGTCGCACCATTGTCATCATATACCCAAGCATTATTAATGCTGAGAGTATCTGTAGATTTAAGGTTAGTATTATTGAGGTTGAATTGTAATTTATTGGGAATACTGTTAATTACTTGAGCAGAAACACTCAAATTATACTTAGTATCACCCTTGGTTGAGTAAACTTTTATGAAGTAAGTACCACTGTCTAAAGATGTCTTGAGCGATTCAGGAGCGGTTCCTGCCGTATAACAACCAGTAATAATTTCGCCTGTATCAACTACACCATTTAAGTTATAGTCGCGAATTATTTGCACATTTGCATTAGCTAATAAGTTATCGAGAGAGAGGCTAAAACTACTGCGGCTACTAAGGTTGAAGCGATAAAAGTCTTGTGGATCTGACAAACCCACCAAGTTGTTAAAAGTTTGAGGGTTAGAATTTAAATTTATATTCAAAGCTGTATTTAGCGTGTTATCTGAAATATCAAAAGTCATAAATCCTCTTACCAATTGGTAAATTAAAGTGCTTGCTACCTTGTGTAGCAAAGGGTTTTTAAATAGAATTGCCAGCCAAATACATATTTGATTACATTCTGCATTTGCTTATGCAGAAACAGTAAGGGTATACCTGCGTATTTTTTTTGTGAAGTACAATTAAAGTTAAAATTATAATTATGTGAAGATATCGCTTAATGCGTGTTGTTCTAGATGAAAACACCCTTTTTTAAGTCGTTATGGTGAATAATATGGAATTTAGATATTCCACCTGTTATGGCAATAATTTTCCTACACAAAATGATGAAAGCTCAATCGGGAAGGAATTTAGGAGGATTTAGAATGACATACAATACTGCTCGGTTAAGGAAAATTGTAGGTTGGGTTGAGGCTCTGCGAAACCCAACAGAGCTACCCAAATGTTGGGTTTCGTTCCTCAACCCAACCTACGCGGGTTAAGGTTTTTGAGCTTAACCGAGCAGTATTGGAATAACATACTCCAATAAAAGTGGCTGTAAAAGGTATTTACAGCCACTTTGAAGCAAAATTAAAAGATTATTTGACAGAGATGCGATCGCTCTATAAACTACCCTCATCACCCACCGCTAGAGTCTGGTGTGGTTGAGATTTATGGGTTAGCAAACCATTGGCGCAATTCATCCATTTGTTGTTGAAATCTTTCCAGGATGCTTTGTATATCTTGTGTCTGATCGTTTTCGGGGCTATTGTTATTGTCTGTTTGCAGACTGCTATCATAATAGCGGTATTGAGAATTGATGTTTGCATTGCTGAATATATCGACGCTTGGGGCTGGTGTAGAACTATTCGCGCTTAAATCTATAGTTTGATTTTCGGCGATCGCGTTATCATCAAAATTAACTGTCGAAAATTTAGCCGGATTTCTTGCTATCTCTGCAATAAATTCATCGGCTAACCAACCAGCACTTAACCCAACATCTGGATTTTGTCCCCCATTACCAGCAGTTTGTGTCATAAATTGACGTACTTGGGCATCAGTTAGGCTAGGATTAGCACTGAGCATTAAAGCTACTACTCCAGCCACATGAGGCGCAGCCATAGATGTGCCATTATAACTACCATATTGATTGCCTGGTAATGATGAGTAAATATCCACTCCTGGCGCGGTTACGTAGGCAAGTTGACTGATTCCTGGTGTATTAGAAAACTCTGCAATTTGATTATTGCGATCGACTGCGCCTACAGCTAATCCCCATCTATTTGCATAACTAGCAGGATAAGACAGAATTGGTAACCCATTATTACCAGCTGCCATCACAACTACTACACCTTTGCTGCTAGCATATTCAATAGCTGATGCTAAAGAATTATTAGGAAAATCACTACCCAAGCTGAGATTAATTACCCTAGCTCCTTGATTGACAGCGTAGTAAATTCCTTGAGTAATTGAACTAATAGAACCAGAGCCAGAATCATTGAGAACTTTCACTGGCATAATTCTAGAATTATAGGCAATACCTGTCACACCAGTACCATTATTTTCACCAGCAATAGTCCCAGAAACGTGAGTACCGTGACCGTTTCTATCTATGGGATCGTTGGAATTTTCTACAAAATTCCAACCGTGAATATCATCAATATAACCGTTACCATCATCATCTATGCCATTATTAGCAACTTCGCCAGTATTAGTCCAAATATTATTTTGTAAATCTATGTGATTATAGTCAACTCCAGTATCAATCACAGCAACAACAATATCTTGTCCTGTATATCCTCTAGCCCATACTTCTGGGGCTTTTACCATGTCAACATTCCAACTATTACCACCTAAATCAGGAACATCTGTAAAGGTATTTTGTCCAATTCCTCTAGCAACTCCGGCTGCGGCATTCACTAATCCATATCCAGTGGTAGAGTCATAACTCATAGTACTCATGGTATCTTCACTATTTAGCGATTGAGCCTGAGTAGAATTGGCGTTTACAGCATTGATATTATTATCAAAACTACTTCTTCCACTGAGATTAAAATTGTAGTCATCTTGAGAAGTAAAAGTATCTGCGAAGGAAACAGTATTAATATTTAGCCCGTTATTAGTCAATGTGCTGTTGTTACTGGACGCATTGGGCATAAGTATTTTCTCCTCAAAGATGACATTTTTGTGCAGCCGGAAATTGCGTAACTTTGATGATACGAAGTAATGCAGTCAAGAATAAATTTCTCTAATTAATAATTACTATAAAATTAATCATAAATATGATATTTTAATCACAAAAGTAGCAAATAAAACTGTTTGCTTAATTTTAATTTTCGCGATAATAGAGAGGGTTTTAATAGCCTAAAAATCTATCTGTGTATTTAATTACTGAAAAATTAAATCTAGGCGTTGCTGAGTAATTTTGAGAGCTTCTGCAGGTGAATTTTTACCTAATAATACAGATTCAATCGCTCTACCTAGATTGTCAGAAATGCGTGAATAATTAGGAAAAATAGGACGCGATCGCCCGAATTTTGCTTGGTCTAAAAATACCTGTATTTGAGGGAATTTCTGAATAAATTTTTGGTATTTACTACTTTGGCGCGATCGCACATTTACGGGTAAATAACCAGTTCCTAAAGCTAATTCGGTTTGAAATGCTTCACTAACAGCATATTCTGCAAATTGAAAGGCGGCTTTTTGCTGTTCTGGCGTAGTTTTAAATAAGAATAAATTCTCGCCACCAATACTAGTAGCCGGATTTTGTTGCTTGGGAATGGGAAAAACATCAAAATCTACACCACTTTGTTGAAATTCTCCCAGACTCCAGGGGCCAGTAACTTGCATTGCAACTTTACCATTCACCAGGTTATTAACTTCATAACCCCGTTCTGGTTCGGATAACATCGCTGAACCATCGGTGATTAAATTGCGCCAAAATTGTAAAGCGGCGATCGCGCCTTGATTATCTGTTAAATTCACAGCAGCAGCTTGCTGTACATTACCGCTAACCAATTCACCGCCACCACTCCACATAAAGGGTAACCAAGTAAACACGGTAAATTCGCTTTTACCTAGAGGAAGAACTATCCCGTATTTATCTATTTTGCGATCGCCATCGCTATCTTTGGTTAATTTCTTGGCTACTTGGCGCAACTCTTCCCAAGTTTGCGGTAACTTGTCAATTCCGGCGGCTTTAAACAGACTAGGACGGTAAAAAACGCCGACATTATTTGTCGCAAAGGGAATTGACCAGATTTTACCCTGATATTCCATCGATGCAAATAAAGTCGGGTCAATTTCTGCTTTTACTGGTGATTTTGCCAGCATTTCATCTACCGGAATGATGGCATCAAGTTCCACTAATTGACCGGCGATGGTTGGGTTGTACCATAATAAATCCGGCGGTGCATTGCCGACTACAGCCGCTAAAATCTTGGGCATTTGCTGATCCTGTTGCCCAACATACAATGATTCTACTTGAATATGCGGATGAGTTTGATTAAATTTATCTACTAGCTTTTGCAATACATCCCGATTTTGCGGTGGGTTCACGCCTTGCCACAGGGTAATATGAATTACCTTTGCTTCTGGCTGGTGGAGAATTGCTTGACAGCCAGTAACAACTAATACCGCCATAAATAGCATCAACAGCCAGTGTTTCACGTAGCGAGAGAACTTTCTGCTGAGACGCTGGAAATGGCGATGAGGCGAAAAAAAGTTGTACATGATCTAGTCAATCAGCAATTCCAGAAAAGCGATCGCCTCAAATGTCTCACTTTCTGCAACTGTCGCGCAATTATCTTGAGGAAGAGTTAGTTGTCAGTTGTCAGTTGTCAGTTGTTTGGATTCTTGACCATTGACTATTGACCATTGACCATTGACCATTGACTTTCAACTATATCTTAATCTGGAAATAGAGTTGAGATGAAGTTAAAGTTATGGCAGGACATAGTAAGTGGGCAAATATTAAACGCCAAAAGGCTGTGGTGGATGCAAAAAGGGCAAAAACCTTTACTCAGCTTTCACGGGCGATTATTGTCGCGGCGAGAAGTGGAATTCCAGATCCAGCAGGGAATTTTCAATTACGTACAGCAATTGATAAGGCTAAGGCGGCAGGAATTCCTAATGATAATATTGAACGTGCGATCGCTAAAGGTGCAGGTACATTTGGCGGTGATAACAATAGTTTAGAAGCAATTCGTTATGAAGGTTACGGCCCTGGTGGTGTCGCAATTTTAGTTGAAGCCTTGACAGATAACCGCAATCGCACTGCGGCTGATTTAAGGGCTGCTTTTAGCAAAAATGGCGGAAATTTGGGGGAAATGGGCTGTGTAAGTTGGATGTTTTCCCAAAAAGGCGTTTGTACTGTTGAAAATGTAGTTGATGAAGAACAGCTTTTAGAAGCTTCTTTAGAAGGTGGTGCTGAGTCTTACGAAATGACTGAGGAGGAAATAGCAGAAGTATTTAGCGCTGTTGAAGATTTAGAAACGCTGAATAAAACCCTGAATGAAAAAAGCTTTCAGGTAACTGATACAGAATTGCGCTGGATTCCTAGTAATAGTGTAGAAGTTACCGATGCCGATCAGGCGCGATCGCTTCTCAAATTAATTGATACTCTAGAAGGTTTGGATGATGTGCAAAATGTGACATCCAACTTTGAAATGTCGGAAAGTCTGATGGCTTTGAGTATTGTTTAGGAGAATTTGTATAATTTGTTGTCTAATATACATCCGCTAAAATAGACATACAAATTTCATAGAATTTACAAACTATTGACATACAGCTATGAGATGCTGGAAGTTTTCAGGCTTTATAGTTAAATTCCAATAAATTATTTGGGTAAAGCCTTATTCTTATGATTAATATTGTCTGGCATCTATAGCTGTTTCTCTAGTTTCCCTGTGTTAGCTGTGATGATAATTTGCTGCGGAAGTTGTAGCTAGGTAGAGATGATTTACAAATTAAAAAACAATTTGCCCAGAGAATAATATAGAAATCTACACAGAAAGTTTATATAACTAATAACATAATCACACACTCTTTTGCGATACTATAATAGTCTGCTATTAAATGATATGGACAATCTCAAAGAGATGAAGTTAGATTGAACTCGCAACCCCGGCTCTATGGCTAGCTGCCCTAACCTTAGACCTATGTGATAATCGTCTGTCTGAGATGGCTATAACTGCTAATTTATACATTTTATAGTAGATAATCAATTAATTCTTTGATTTTCCCGTAACTACACACTATACCATTCAAGCCTGCTGCCTTTGGTAGCGGGTTTTTTGTATTTTTGATGGATGCAATCGCATTTCATCGGATTTATGCAGAGATTTTCTCATACTATTTTAGGACTTACGCAATAACTCTCCCAAACTCTCTTTACTTCGTGTTCTTTGCGTACTTCGTGGTTCGTTTTTTCATGATTTTACGTAAGTCCTGTATTTATGAAGTTGCAGGAAATTATACCTTTGGGAAACGCAAAGGTGCGCTAAGGTTAACGCATTCGCCCTTAGGCTTTCCCGAAGGGTAGGTGCGCAGAGTTTTTTAGTTTAATCATTTTGAGATAAGTAAAAAAAGGTAACAAAAAGGTAGTATTTACAAATATATGTATACTTTGACAAATTAAATTATCTTGGTCTATAACAGGGTTTTAACATGAAAAATATGATGCATTAATTGGTGAATACGCCTACTTTGATAGTCAATTGTGACTCAATTTTTCTAAAAATAAATACTGAAAAATTAAATTAAGTTTTTAATTAAATATTGGAGTTACGAAATTGTACTTAAATAAATATAATCATCATCCCTCATTTCCACAAAGCCTGAATTTGGTACATGATTTTCAAGAAAACAGGCAAAATCAAGCTATGACGGTAATTTTAGAACAACCATTACCGTTGATGACAAATATAGTTAATGATGGGGAAGATTCCCTCAATTGGCTGAGTCTGCATGAACTTTGGGGGAAATTGTCACAAGCAGCAAGAGAAGCGATCGCGCAATCGTTTTATTGTTTTAATGTAGAACCGGAAACTTTAATCTATCAGGAGGGACATACCCCTATAGGGTTATATCTTTTGCAGTCGGGAAAGGTGGAAATTTTTCGGCGATCGCTAATTGGTCAATTTTTAATTCGCTATCGACATGCAGGAGATTTATTTGGCTATGTTTTGATTGCTAATGGCGTAGAAGGAACATATCAAACTAATGCGATCGCTCTGACAAAATGCCAAATATTATTTTTACCAAAGGCTGCATTTCAAAAGCTGATTGCAGAATTCCCCGAAATTGAACATTTGATTCATTCTCAACTATCGCAAGATTTGTATGAATATACTAGTCGGATTGCTTGGGAACAAGAACGGATTCAAGCTTTACAGGCTTATATTCAGCCATTACCAACAAATACAAGCATTATTGGTAATAGTAAAGGCGCACAAAAACTCACAGAACAAATCAATCAAGCCGCAGCCAATCTTCAGCCTGTGGTGTTACAGGGACAAGCAGGTACGGGGAAAACCTTCGTTGCAGGTTTGATTCATGCTGGTTCTAGCTTGGCTTGCCAAACTTTTGCGGAAATTGACTGTGGGGCGTTACAGCGTGCAGAAGATGGGCGGCTAGATACAGATGTGCTGTTTGGTAGGATAGGACAGCAACGAGGGATTTTAGAACTGTTAGAGCGAGGAACCCTGCTACTAGATAATGTACAGGTGTTGAGTCCAGGCGATCGCGCTCGTTTAAGTCACTACATCAAAACTGGATTAATTCTGCCAAATCAAGGTATTATCGGCAAAATTAATCCGATTACACAACCTGCACCAAAAATTGAATCTCAGGTACGTCTCATTCTCGCATCGCCAAATAAACTGGATTTACCGGATATTAAAGCGATTACCATTAAACTCTTTACCCTGTCTCAACGCAAAGCCGATATTCCCCACTTTGCTGAGTATTTTTTAAAGCAGTTTTGCTGCGAACAAAACCGCCCCTTGTTAAAACTCGATCAATCAGATCTCCGTCGCTTAATTAGCTATGACTACCCTGCAAACGTGACAGAACTGGCAGAGATTTTGCACCGAGCCACGATTATGACGCCACCGGGGTATTCTGTGATTCCAGAACAGGCATTATGGTCAGTAGAATCAACTAAAAACGCTTTTCGCTTGGATTTGTTAACTCATCTACCCTGGTTGCGACAAATTTTGTTGAGTCGCTGGTATCCCAAGGGTATTTGGGTAATTATGATGGCAATTTTTGTCCCTGTGGTAGTTTGGGGTTTTATAGGGCCGCAAAATCGGGATAGCAGTATTACCCTAAATTTATTTTGGGCTTGGTGGTGGCCTGGTTATCTATTTCTGTTTGCCTTTGTGGGTAGGCTTTGGTGTGCTGTATGTCCATTTATGATTACGGGAGCCGTAATTAGGCGCATTTCCCTGTGGCTATTTCCCCGTCAGCAACTCACTTGGAATAGCAAATGGTTGAATCGTTGGGGTGGCTGGATTGTCTTCGCTGGCTTTGTGGCTATTTACCTCTGGGAGAAACTCTGGGACTTACCGCACCATGCTTACCTATCTGCTTGGTTGCTGTTGACAATTGCCGCCGGAGCCGTCATTTTTAGCCTCATTTACGAACGGCGATTATGGTGTCGATATCTTTGCCCCATCGGTGGAATGAATGGTTTATTTGCCAAATTATCGATAATTGAATTGCGATCGGCACAACAGTTATGTGGTAGTCAATGTACCACTTTTGGCTGTTATAAAGGCACTAAACCAACCCCCATCACCTTTGCCGAAGCTTTAGCAAGCGAAGGACAGGAAACGGGAGGTTGTCCGCTTTATTTACATCCAGCGCAATTGCAAGACAACCGCGACTGTATACTCTGTATGACTTGTCTTAAAGGTTGTCCCAATCGCTCTGCACAATTGAATTTGCGCTTCCCAGCTTCAGATTTACTCGATAACCACAAAGGATTTTGGGCAGAAGTCGCGCTGTTGCTGCTGCTGTTAGGCGGCGTATTCATGCATAACGGGCAGAAAATTCTCGGTTGGTTGGGATTTGGTGATATTTCCCTGGATTCCGAGCATTTACTCATTAGCCTGCCGATTGTGCTAGCGCTTCTGAGCATTCCCGCCATTTTGACTTATTCCACACATGCGATCGCGCGTTTTTTCGATAAACAGCAACCAGATTATCTCACCGTGATTTATGCCTACCTACCTTTAACTCTAGCAGCTAATCTTGCTCATTACATTCCGGCTGCTGTGACGGAAGCTGGGCAAATTCTGCCAGTTTTAGCAAAAACATTGGGCTACAGTGGCGCTGGCTTACCCTCGCTCACTTGGAGTTTAGATGTAGCGCAATTTCTCCAAGGAATTACTCTAATTTCTGCAATGGTGTTTAGTCCCTATCCACTGCTACGCATTACTAAGCGATCGCTCCTGCAAAATCTGCCACATTTTTTACTAATGTTAGGTTTTACCGCCTTCTTTTTTAACTTGATGTTTTAGGGCATGGGGCATTGGGCATTGGGCAAAGATGAATCAGACGCGATGAATCGCGTCTCTACAATTGTATTCGTCCTCCTTGTCCCCTACCCTTTCGCTTTTCCTGTTCTTTGACTTGCTCTAAACAGGGCGATCGCGTCAAAATAATATTAAGATGCTGTAATTTCTCGTAACAATGCCCTTAACACAGCCTTTGCAAACCCTCAACTCTTCCCCAACAGCCGCAGAAAAGCGGGGATACGATTACGATTTAGTTATTGTCGGCGGCGGAATCGCAGGATTAACCCTCGCCGCAGCCTTGAAAGATTCCGGCTTGAGTATCTTGCTGGTGGAAGCGAAAGTAGCATCAGCAGCCGTAGCTAAAGGGCAAGCCTACGCCATTCACATGCTTTCGGCGCTAATTTATCAAGGAATTGGCATTTGGGATAAAATACTACCGCAAATCGCCAAATATGAGCATGTACGCCTATCTGACGCCGATTTTTCGGAAGTGGTGGAATTTAACACCGCAGATTTAGGTACACCAGAGTTAGGCTATGTAGCCGAACATCAAGCACTGTTAGAGCCGCTACAAGAATTCGTCCGTAATTGTACTAATGTAACTTATTTATGTCCCGCAGAGGTATTGAAAACCGAGTACCATAAAGACATAGCAACCCTTGATATTAAAGTTGCAGAACATACAAGAACAATACGCAGTAAATTATTAGTCGCCGCCGATGGTTCGCGATCGCCAATTCGTCAAGCGGCGGGAATTAAAACCCACGGTTGGAAATATTGGCAATCTTGTATTGTCGCCTTCGTCAAACCAGAAAAACCCCACAATAACACCGCCTACGAAAAATTTTGGACTAGCGGCCCGTTTGCGATTTTACCTTTACCGGGGAATCGTTGCCGCATCGTGTGGACAGCACCCCATGAAGAAGCGAAAGCTTTATGTGGTTTAGATGACGAGCAATTTTTAAGCGAACTCAGCCGCCGCTTTGGCAATCAAATGGGTAAATTAGAATTATTAGGCGATCGCTTTATATTTCAAGTGCAACTCATGCAGAGCGATCGCTATGTCTTACCGAGATTAGCATTAATAGGCGATGCAGCCCATAATTGTCATCCCGTTGGTGGACAAGGGTTAAATCTAGGAATTCGCGATGCAGCAGCCTTAGCACAGGTAATACAGACAGCCCACACCAAAGGCGAAGATATTGGTAACATCAAAATTCTCAAACGCTATGAAAACTGGCGTCAGCGAGAAAATTTGACAATATTGGGTTTCACTGATTTGTTAGATCGGATGTTTTCTAACAATTTCTTACCCTTATTGTTGGTGCGTCGTTTAGGTTTATGGGTTATGCGCCGAGTACCATTGCTCAAAGTTTATACTCTCAAGTTGATGATTGGGTTAAAAGGGCGGACTCCAGAATTGGCGAAAAGATAAATGGAATAGCTAGTGAGTCACCATTTTAGTCAAAAGCTCTTGTTTCCTCTCTTTCTCTGTGTCCTCCGCGTCTCTGTGGTTAAATAAATTATTTTTGAACCGCAGAGCCGCAGAGAGCGCAGAGAGAATACTTATTCCATCGCTTTAATCTCCTGATTCGCCGCATTTTCTGCCCGCACCATAGCTTGCTTTAACGGCTGCTCCCCTAGCAAAGCACTAATAAATTGGTTATCAAAATTATTCACAATAGCGGCTGGATATTTACCTGCTTGCCAAGGCGTAGCATAGGACACACCGCTTACAAAAGGCGATCGCAAAGTATCTTTGTCATAACCTAATTTCTCAGCTACAGATTTTCGCGTCGGTAGCGCAAACCCGGTTCCCGTCCACTTTTCCATCCCGGCTTTACCTGTGAGATAAGAAATTAATTCCCAAGCCTCAGCTTTGTGTTTGGCTTGTTTATTCATCACATAGGCGACGGTAAAAACCATTGTATTTTTTTTATCATTAATAGTTGGTACTTCTGCGGTAGCAAACTCCAAATCAGGGAAAGTTTCCTGAAGATAAGTCAGCGCCCAATTCCCCTCAATTACCATTGCAACTTTACCCTGTCCAAACATTTCGCTACCTGAGTTTGTCCCTACATCGGATTTTTGGGCAGAGGTACGGTCTTTTTGATACTGATCGATAACTAATTGCAAACCTTGTAACCCTGGTTTTCTGGCAAAGGTAGCGTTATCATTTTTACCTATAATTTGTCCGCCAAAGGCTTTAATTTTATAAACTTGACGGGCTAATTCAGGAACTTCCCCAAAGCCATATTTATTCAACTTACCTGTTAATTGCCGCGAGTAGCTGCGTAATTCTTCCCAAGTCTTGGGTGGACTATTTAAACCCTGGTGAGCGAAGGCTTTTTTGTTATAAAACAGCGACAGGGTTGAGTAATCTTTGGGAAAGCCGTAAATTTGATTTTGGTATTTGAAGCTATTGAGTAGATTAGGTTCAAAATCGGCTAAGTCAAATTCGGGGGTAATATAACCATCTAGCGGTTCGAGGACGTTTTGACTCATCAAAAAAGGAGCCTCCAGCGCATCTAGATAAAATACATCTGGTGCAGCTTCTCCGATTAAGCGAGTTTTAATCACGTCCATGTATTGATCGGAAATTACCTCATACTTAACTTTAATTTGGGGGTGCTGGGTTTCAAAATCTTGGATTACCTGCTTGAGGAGTTTTTGCTCAACTTGATTACCTCCCCAACCGCTAAGTTTCACAGTCACCCCTGTAGATATCTCGGATAGTGATAGACTGTGCCAAATAATCATGGCGATCGCGATCGCTATTGCCAATCCCAAAAGCTTGTACAATTTGCTGCTAATCACGTTATCATCACAGTCACTCTTTCTTTACTTATATCGTCTGTCGCTAAAACCCGATATTTCCCCATCTGAATTTTTGTTGCAAATCTCTATTCCCTACGCCCTAGCCCCTAGCCCCTGTTACCCAAGCTACAATGGCGAGAAATTATCGGCAACTTAAGAAGTAAAAAGTAAAAAGATAATCCCCATAAATAAATTTAGGCGGCTCACAAACATTTTTCTTTTTCTTTCTTTTGCCTTTTAACTTTTTACTTTTGCCTTGTTCGGTGACAATTCTACGGTTCATTATCCGTATAAATTTAATTTATGACTTTTGTTCCGATTGACACTGTTGCGCCTGTGAGTTTGGAAATTACCCAGATTCCCGCGCCACAATCAGCATTTATTTCTCCGACAAAGCCCAATCCGCAAGATTATAAAGATGCTATTCGTACCAGCTTGCGAGCTTCAACTCTAGATGCTGTTTTCGCCGCCGTTTTTGGTGTAGCTACTGGTGGTATTTTACTCAGCAATTTTCTATTAGAGTTGGGTGCTAGTCCCTTGGTGTTTGGGATGCTGTCGTCTATTCCGATGGTGGTGAATTTGGTTCAACCATTAGGTGCTTTATTATCGGAACGCAGCAGCAGCCGTTTCCAATATTCGCTGAAAACTCATGGAATTGCGCGGTTACTGTGGCTAATTCTCGGCTTTAGTATTATTACTTCACCCTGGATTGGGATAAATTCTCAACAGTTAATATTATTAACCCTGTTAGTTGTACTGTTCAGTGGCTTGTTAGGGGGTTTGGGAAGTGCATCTTGGCTAAGTTGGCTAGCAACGATTGTTCCGCGAAAGTTACGAGGTAGGTATTTTGGGATTCGTAATAGTGCATCTAGCTTAACTAATTTGCTGTGCGTACCTTTAGCAGGGCTAGCGGTATCGCATTGGTATGGTGGCACTTTACAAGGTTACGGGATAATTTTATTTGCAGCGATCGCTTGCGGGATAATTAGCATCTGCTGTCAGTACTTTCAAACTGACATGAATCCCGCATTACAAAACAGTAGTCTTGTAAAGTACCAGCAAACTAGTAAATCTGCGGAAACTGTTACTGTCACGGAAATAACTAGCCCACCCAATGATTTGGCAATTATCGGCATTAACTGGAACTTTTTCCGGTTTCTACTTTATTTCGGCTTTTGGACGCTGGCTTTTAATATCAGTGCGCCTTTTTTCAACTTTTACATGCTAGATAAGCTACATCTAGATGTCAGTTGCGTAACGCTTTATGGTAGCCTCCAGGCGGGAGCTAGTATGTTATTGATTGTCCTGTGGGGTAAATTAGCCGATAAAATCGGTAACCGACGGATTTTAATGTTAGTAGGAATTTTAGTAGCACTGACACCGTTATTGTGGCTAGGTGTGAGTGCGAATAGCTGGAATATTTGGTTGTGGTTACCGCTATTACACATTGTCACAGGCGGAACCTTAGCAGCAATTGATCTATGCAATAACAATTTGCAATTAGCGATCGCACCACTGAAAAATCAGTCTATCTATTTTGCGATCGCTTCTGCTGTCGCTGGTTTTAGTGGTGCTTTAGGCACAACTATTGGCGGCTTCATCGCCGAATTTGCCGGACAAGGCGCTTTACTCGGCTTATTTGCCCTATCTAGCCTTTGTCGCCTAGCAGCAATTTTACCCCTGATATTTGTTAAAGAATAGGGCATTGGGCATTGGGCATTGGGCATTGGGCATTGGGCATGGGGCATTGGGCATTTTTCATAGACGCGATGAATCGCGTCTCTACAATGTCTTCCTTGTCCTCCTTGTATCCCCTGCCCCCTGCTCCCTGCCCCCTGCCCCCTCTAGCCCCTCACTTACTCAGCAGCGCTAGAACTCAAGCTCATGCTTTCCCATAACACCATGTGGGGCGCGGTGGGTATGGGTTGGTGTAAACCAATCAGCTGGGCGAGAGTGTTCTTTAACTGGGTACGGGAAACGATTTCGTCAACGAAACCATGCTTGAGCAAATCTTCGGCAGTTTGGAAATCTTCGGGTAGTTTTTCGCGGATGGTTTGCTCAATGACTCGTCTACCGGCAAAGCCAATGGTAGCTTTGGGTTCTGCGAGGATGATGTCGCCTAACATGGCAAAACTGGCTGTTACACCCCCGGTGGTAGGATGAGTCAAAACAGGAATATATAAAAGTTTGGCGTCGCGATGGCGTTGTAAAGCGGCGGAAATTTTCGCCATTTGCATCAGGGAAAGCATACCTTCTTGCATTCTCGCCCCCCCAGAAGTGCAGACGATGATTACCGGGTAACGGCGTTGGGTGGCTTGCTCAATCATGCGGGTGAGTTTTTCCCCGACGACGGAACCCATGCTTCCACCCATGAAGCGAAAATCCATTACTCCTAAAGCTACGGGTAAACCATTAATTTGACCAAAACCAGTTTTTACAGCATCAATTAAACCAATTTTTTCTTGCATTTCCCGCAAGCGATCGCTGTAAGGTTTGCGATCGCGAAATTGCAGGGGATCGGTAGGACGCAAATTCTCGTCTATTGGTTGCCAAGTGTTAGCATCAATTAATTGGCGAATGCGTTCGTCGCTATCTACTCGATTATGATGACCGCATTCCACACAAACCATCTGATTTGCTTTTAGGTCTTTTGTATAGGTGAGTACACCACACTTAGCGCACTTGTGCCATAACCCATCAGCAATTTCTCTTTCTTGACGTTCCTGATTAATAGTGCCTGATTTCCGGCGATTTGCAAACCAATCCAATAGTGACTTTAAACCGCGTGATTCTTCGTTGTTTGCCATTTTTATCTTATTAATTGGGTAATGAGGTCGAAAACTGAGTCAAGAAGCTAGAGGGATTACAGGGTAAAAAGTCCTCATTCCCCAGTCGTGATTTGGGACTGTGGACTGGATATGGTTTGTGTGGTGGCTCCGCTAGGGGAAAGACACGTTTGTTCATCCCGTTTGGCTCTTGACTATTGACTAATCGTCAAATTACGCTTCTTAGCTATTCAGACCTTATTTTGCATCTTTGGTTGCCAGCTTAACGAAAATGCTGATGCCAACACAACTGTGTTATCAGTTTTATCTTTGTGGAAGTATTGGCAAAGGTCTTACATATTAATCCCCCCCAACAGGACGCTCTTCCCCAACCCCAGAAGGGGACACTTGCTCCCAAATCAAGACTTCGTATTGCTAGGTTATGAGCAGTTAGCTCGTTAAGAGGGTAATACTGGTCACAGGATGATATTACCAAAATCTGAAGAATTAATGGCGTAATGACAGTTACAGTCATGGGGGTAGAAATTTCTTATGATTGATTAATGGGGTTTAAAATGGGATTTTAAATTGTCCATGTGGGACTTTGTTTTTGCCTCCTTTATTTAAATTACTGGAAAAAATAGCCGCAAGTACGCCGATAAAATCGCTTCACCGCCAAATAAGGCGATCGCCGCCCCAATCGCCAGAAATGGCCCAAAGGGTATTTTTTGACCAAATCTGCCCTTTGAGAATGTAATTGAGGCAATCCCCACTAAGGTTCCCACTCCACAAGCGATAAAAGCCGCTAGCAGCAAATATTTCCACCCCAGCCAAGCCCCCATCATGGCGGCTAATTTGGCATCCCCTGCGCCCATTGCGGTTTTACCCAGAGCAATGGAGCCAAAAAGAGCGATCGCATCAAATAACCACAATCCCACCACTGCGCCAACTATTCCCATCATTAAATGTCTAATAGCTCCCACAGAACTACCTTCGGGAAACAATCCAATAACTATTTGAAATATTATTCCCAATACCAAACCAGACTGCGTCAGTTGGTTTGGTAATGTCATAGTATCTAAATCGATGAGGGATAAGGCCAATAACCAGCTACAAAACGCCCAATAACCAATTGTTAAAATAGAAACTTTAAATAAGAGAAAAACTAGTAAAAATATTACGCCCGTTAACGCTTCTACCACCGGATAGCGGGCAGAAATCTTGCTTTTACAATAACGACACCGACCTTTTAACCATAGCCAGCCAAAAACAGGCACATTATCATAAGCTTTTAGTTGGTTGAGGCAATGGGGACAGCGAGACGGCGGCCAAAGTACCGATAATCCGGCTGGTAACCGATAAACCACAACATTGATAAAACTACCGATAGATGCACCTAAGGCGAAGACAACAGCACTCGCCGGCAGGATTATTAAAATATCCATAATTAGTCATTAGTCATTAGTCCTTTGTTATTTGTACTTTGTCAGTCGTCAGTTGTCAGTTTTTAGGTGTCATCTGTCCCTTGTCATTCCTCATTTGTCTAGCAACCAATGATTAATGACTAGTGACTGTTGACGGTTGACTGTTGACGGTTGACGGTTGACAACTTTACGGGCGGGTTCACAAATATCCTCACCGATCAACGATAATTCTCAATCAACCCGCCCCTACTGACGGTTGACTGTTGACGGTTGACTGTTGACTAATGACTTTTGACTAATACATCTGGGATTCAATTTGACTTAACGGCACAAAACATTCTTGCGGTAACAGAACTGGCTGATTAGTAAAAATTACCTTACCGCGATGATTAACGCGATTAATAGCTACACCTGTAGGCTGTCCAGTAACTTCTGGATGTGCTTCGCAGAGAGTGTAGTAAATCTGACCAGCAGCCCGGATGACAGCAGGATCAGCCAAAGGTGGCTGAGAATACTGACTGCGGGGAGCAGTATAATTTTCGTTTCCTTGTCGTAAAGCGTACACTATGGATGTTATTGCTTTCTAGATTTGTCTCTAGTTTATATGAAAGTTTCCGTAACGGTTGCCAAAATGATCCAGTTGTTGGGCATTGGGCATTGGGCATTGGGCATTGGGCATTGGGCATTGGGCATGGGGACAAGGCAGAATAAATCTTGTAGAGACGCGATTCATCGCGTCTTTGATTCATCGCGTCTTTGATTAATCCCGTCTCTAACCAATCGCTTTAATTAAAGCTTCACCCATAGCGCGACAGCCTAAAAGATTGGTACCAGGGGAGAGAATATCGCCAGTGCGATCGCCTTGTTCGAGAACTTGGAAAACGGCGTTTTCGATGGCGTCGGCGGCGGCTGGTTGATCTAGGGCGTACCGTAGCATCATGGCTGCACTTAATACTTGTGCTAGGGGGTTGGCTTTATCTTGTCCGGCGATATCTGGGGCGGAACCGTGAACCGGTTCAAATACGCCGGGGGCGGAAGCACCTAAACTAGCTGAGGGGAGCATTCCAATACTACCTGTGAGCATAGCAGCAGCATCGGAGAGAATATCGCCAAATAAATTACCTGTGACGATGGTATCAAATTGTTTGGGGGCGCGGACTAATTGCATTGCCGCATTATCGACGTAGAGGTGCGAGAGTTCCACATCGGGATATTCTTGGGAAAGTTTGGTGATGCGATCGCGCCATAGTTGAGATACTTCTAAAACATTGGCTTTATCCACTGAACAAAGTTTCTTACCGCGTTTTCTGGCGGTTTCAAAGGCGACTCTGCCAATGCGATCGATTTCTGATTCGGTGTAAACCATTGTATTTACACCCCGCTTCTCTCCCGTCTCAGTTTCAAAAATCCCCTTGGGTTTACCGAAGTAAATTCCTCCAGTGAGTTCGCGCACCACCATAATATCCACGCCTTCGACAACTTCCCGCTTTAAAGTTGAGGCATCAATTAACTGGGGTAAAATTTTCGCTGGGCGCAAATTGGCAAATAATCCCAACCCCGCACGTAATCCTAACAATCCCGCTTCTGGGCGGAGATGAGATGGTAAAGTATCCCACTTGTAACCACCGATAGCAGCGAGTAATACTGCATCGCTGTTACGACAAGTATCTAAGGTTGCAGCCGGTAGGGGTTCGCCAGTAGCGTCAATAGCTGCACCACCGATTAAAGCTTCTTGAAAATCAAAACTTATATCAAATTTTTTCCCCACGACTTTCAGCACATCTACCGCTACGGCCATAATTTCGGGGCCAATGCCATCGCCGGGGAGTAAAGTAATGCGGTAGTTTTGAGTCATAGCTAGTTTTTACTGAGTAAATGCTTGCAGATTAAATATCATACCTAGCAACGTGTACTCATGAGTTAGTAGATATGCGGTAAAAATACATTTTCTTGTGGGGTGGACATCTTGTCCGCCCAGGACGGGCGAGACGCCCATCCCACAAGAGTTTGACGAATGCACTATTTTAGTCTAGACATTCCACTACTAAGCTATGGTTTGCCAAGAAATAAACAGACGCGATCGCTCGCGCCTGGTTACTAAGTTAGGAGTGTTAAATGAACAAGTTTTGACTTCTTGCTCTTAGCTACTACAAACCCCCAACACTCAATTCCAGATTTTCATTAGTCAAATTGATATCGTTTTGATTGTCGTCAATGTTGTGTTGATTGTCGTCAACGTTGTGTTGATTGTCGTCAATGTTGTGTTGATTGTCGTCAACGTTGTGTTGATTGTCGTCAACGTTGCGTTGATTGTCGTCAACGTTGTGTTGATTGTCGTCAACGTTGTGTTGATTGTCGTCAACGCTGTGTTGATTGTCGTCAACGCTGTGTTGATTGTCGTCAACGTTGTGTTGATTGTCGTCAATGCTGTGTTGAAGTACTGTAATAATCGGCTTTTTCAGCTTAAACCGACCTATGGTAAAGGCGATCGCACTCACGGGAAATACAGCAGATTGCCAGTTTGTCAAGTATAAATCATCGTAGGGGCATAAGCACCGCTTGCCCCCACCCGGCGACATCATTTATCTAAAATCAGGCGATCGCATTTTCTGAAAAATATCACAAGCGATCGCATTTACTGAAAAATATCACAAGCGATCACAAACCGGAAACACCCCAATTTTACCGGGAATAAATTTGTAGTGGGAGCATCTTGCTCCCTAATGTCACAAAAGCAAGCGATCGCATTTAATGAAAAAATATCACCAGCGATCGCATTTCATGAAAAATATCACAAGCGATCGCAAACCGGAAACACCCCAATTTTACCGGGAATAAATTTGTAGTGGGAGCATCTTGCTCCCTAATGTCACAAAAGCAAGCGATCGCACTTCCTGAAAAATATCACAAGCGATCGCACTTCCTGAAAAATATCACAAGCGATCGCAAACCGGAAACACCCCAATTTTACCGGGAATAAATTTGTAGTGGGAGCATCTTGCTCCCTAATGTCACAAAAGCAAGCGATCGCACTTCCTGAAAAATATCACAAGCGATCGCACTTCCTGAAAAATATCACAGGCGATCGCAAACCGGAAACACCCCAATTTTACCGGGAATAAATTTGTAGTGGGAGCATCTTGCTCCCTAATGTCACAAAAGCAAGCGATCGCATTTAATGAAAAATATCACAGGCGATCGCATTTAATGAAAAATATTACAGGCGATCGCAAACCGGAAACACCCCAATTTTACCGGGAATAAATTTGTAGTGGGAGCATCTTGCTCCCTCATGTCACAAAAGCAAGCGATCGCATTTAATGAAAAAATATCACCAGCGATCGCCTTTATCCCAACTAATTTTTCTATTTGCTCTACTCTCTTAATTACGAATTACGAATTATCACACAGATTCCTATCGCTCTCACTCAAATTCACGTTAGGATTATTTAAATAATATTGCAACCACCCGCAACCCCGCGCCAATAAGTCATCTAAATTCTCCACAGGCCACAACCGCGCTGTATTGTCAGATGATGCGGTGGCGATGGTTTTGCCGTCCGGGCTGAAACTCACACTATTGACACTGGACTTATGCCCTTTGAATTCTTGTAAAAATTGCCCTTCCAGGTTCCACAACCGCGCTGTATCGTCATCTGATGCGGTGGCGATGGTTGTGCCGTCCGGGCTGAAACTCACACTATTGACATAGCCATCATGCCCTGTGAATTCTTGTAACAGTTTCCCTTCCAGGTTCCACAAGCACACTGTCTCCTCTAATGCGGTGGCGATGGTTTTGCCGTCCGGGCTGAAACTCACACTATTGACACAGTCATAATGCCCTTTGAATTTTTGTAACACTTTCCCTTCCAGGTTCCACAACCGCGCTGTATCGTCATCTGATGCGGTGGCGATGGTTGTGCCGTCCGGGCTGAAACTCACACTATTGACACTGGACTTATGCCCTGTGAATTCTTGCAACAGTTGCCCTTGCAGGTTCCACAACCGCGCTGTTTTGTCATCTGATGCGGTGGCGATGGTTTTGCCGTCCGGGCTGAAACTCACACTATTGACACTGGACTTATGCCCTGTGAATTCTTGCAACAGTTGCCCTTGCAGGTTCCACAACCGCGCTGTTTTGTCATCTGATGCGGTGGCGATGGTTTTGCCGTACGGGCTGAAACTCACACTATTGACACTGGACTTATGCCCTTTGAATTTTTGTAACAGTTTCCCTTGGAGTTGTTTTGCTAACTTCTCATCTTTCTTTTTCTGTTCTGCTAACAACTCACTTTCATGTTGCTGGCGAATTAGAGATACTAAATAATCATGCACCAGTTGATAACGATCAGCCGGAGATTCTTGTAATAGCAATACCAAACCAGATTTAACAAAAACCTCCAATACCAAATCTAATTCTTTAGCTTCTGCTTCTGAAGCTGCGGTTAATTCAGCCTTGGTTTTTAAGGGGCGTTTATCGTTTTCATCAGTTAATAAATATAAAACTAATCTCGCAGCCCGTTCATTATCTGCACCACAATCTTTAATAACTTCTTTTAAAAATCGCTCAACTAATTTCTCTTTCGTCCCCGCCTGACGATACTTTTCTAAACTTGTAATTTTCTTAGTTTGCAATTGCGCCCCCACAATTTGCAACTCAATCGGGCGTACTTCCCCAATCTCCCCCGCCAAATCTTTCACCAATTCATCAATCAGGTTAGGCTGCAAATAAAAATGTGTCCTCTCCGTCAAACTTTGAATTACAGTCTTAGCATCATCGGGTGAAAAATTACCCAAATAATAACGAATATTTTTATCAAGAATATTATTATTAATAACTTTTAAATCAAATAGCCGCTCTAACTCTAATAAATAATGTAAATAATCTTCCCGCAAAGACAAAATCACCTTGACAAAAGGTATATCTAAACATACACGCAGAAATTCATAAAACGGTCGCCTTTGCTTTTGGTCTTGATAAACAAAGAAAAACTCTTCAAATTGGTCAAATATTAAAACAGTTAATAAATTTAGTCTTTCATTGTTCCGCAACTGCTTTATAATATCATCAGGTGAATTTAAAGATATTTCCTGCAAACTCTCAACACTTTCTACTAACTTCCTGCCTAACATCCCTAGCCAATCTGTATAACTGCGCAACAAAATTGGTAATGCATCTCGCTCACCAATTGGTTGTTGTTGCAAAGCAGGGATTAATCCCCCTTGTAAAATTGAACTTTTCCCGACTCCCGACTGTCCATGAATTACAGTTAATTTATGTTCAGTTCCGCTAACTCTTTCTCGTAAGCGCCGCACATCTTGAACTCGACTAGAAACTGTAATTTCTTGCGCAATTGTTTCTGTATTTTCTAGTTGTAATTGTGCCGGGTTAATTGCTTGTCGCTGGGGGTTAAGATAAGATGCACCAACAAAAGCCCGAAAACCATATTGCTGTTCAATTTGTAATCGCTCTAACTTGAGATGAAAAGCATCTAAATATCTACCTTGCTTAAAGTAAAGTTCCCGCAATCTTGATAAAATCGCGATATATAATTGCGGGTTGTATTGCACATTACTTTCTAATTTTGCTTGTTCTAAAGTCCCAATTTCTGCGCTGACTTTGCCTAAACCCCGTTGCGCACGCGCTAACAATACCCGGTAAAAACTCAACTCATGGGGTTGTAATATCATACCTGCTTGATTACTTACTAAACCCAAAGAACCCCACCCCGCCAAAGCCATGCTTACTCTCCCCTCCCCGCCTGCGGGGAGGGGATTAAGGGGTGGGGTACAAGGGTGTTGCATCCCCACAGAAATCGCTATATTTAAAACTTCTAGTGCTTGTTGTGCAAATTGCTGTGCTTTTTTCCAGTGCGAATTTTGTAACGCCACCTCAGCCAAAAAACCATAATCTTGAGCTATCTGTCGCGGCGTGCCATCATCTTTATGGAGTCTCAGCGATTGTTTCGCCAAACTTTGTAAATCGCTCCATGCTTGTAAACTCCGCAGCACTTCACCCAACTTACTAATATATTGAGCAATTAAATCCGGCTTTTGTGCTTCTTCTAAAATCTCAATGGCTTGCTGAAAATAATTTCTAGCTGTTTGCCAATCGCCTTGATTTTCTTCCTCATTAATCGTAGCCCGTCGTTGATATGCTAAAGCGATATGGGCTAATAATATACCTTGCCGTTCTAAATTATTACTTTGTTGCCAAAACCCTAAACTTTGCTGATATTGTGTTAAAGCTGCATCAATTCTGTCATATAAATAATCGTGCAAACCAAGGGCAAATTCTAAACTCGCTTGAATAGCTGGATCTAAAACTTCCTCGCGGCTTTGTAAATCTTGTTGCGCTGTCGAGAGTTCCCAACAAATTTGCCGATTTGGGATAACATTCCCTGCAAATATATCATCAGTTTTTTGCCGCAGCAACTCAATTAAATTCTGCATACTATTATTAAAATTAATTGTCGTCGCCCAATTATTTAAATCTGCTGCCAAGCGAATCATTTTTTGCAGCACTTGGTCATTAATCCACAATAAAATCGGAAAGGAGAAATTCTTTCTAAACTCTTCCCTAACCTGATTCGCCGCAGTCAGCACCGTATCAATATCCTTCACCGACTCCAAACCAAAAACCATCAAAGCTTTGGGCTGTTCATCTCCCAATTGCGATTTAATAGCCGTGTAAAGAGTTTTCACCGATGCAGGTAAAGTTATTTCCCGAATTTCCACCGGAGATAATTGGTGCAACCGTTGAACAATGCGTTGACGTAAAGCTGCATAATTACAGCGTAATAATATCAGCGAAAATTCACCTTGAGAAAGCCTAATTGCTCTCACCAAAGTTTGTAATGATTCTTCGTTACCAGCGTCTAAATTGTGGATTTCTTCATGAGTCATAAAATCATTGTAGGGTGGGCAATGCCCACCGCAACCCGGATATAAACCACATCTATTTTGAAAACCATAGTTTTAAAAGTAGTGGGAGCATCTTGCTCCCTGGTGGTAGTAGCGGGCAAGACTTCGGCGTGAGCGCTCAGTCGAACGCTGCCCGCACTATTCCTGGTTTCAAAATGGACGAGGTTTAGTTATATCAATTTAAAAAATAATGCGACAGATGGTAGGGGCAAGGCAATACCCACCTGTGTCAACTTAACGCAAAACCTCTCTCTATCTCGTTAACTGGCTCCCATGCTCTGCGTGGGAGCAATGATCCTGAGGCTCTGCCTCAATTTATCAGCTTTCGAGGCAGAGCCTCGCAATACGCATTTCCAGCCGGAGGCTGGAAACGAGATAGAAGCCTGCAAAGGCAGGCTTTGTACCAATAGCCCCAGGCTTCCAGCCTGCGGGCGATTTATCGGGTAGGCGCATAAATTATTTAAATTCTTCATCCCCGAAACTCCTTCGCCTCCATCAAAATAGGATTAATATCAAACCACGAACCATCCTCATCACGATATTCAAATACAAACATACTCCGCAGCAAAAGCTCGTATTTTTCATCTCCTCTAAAGCTTTTATGTTGCGCAACTTCCCGCAATAATTGCCATTCATCAGACGTAATAGCTAAAGTCAATTCATTGCAGCGTTGTTTAATCACACTCTCAACACAATTACGAGAAATTGGCGGATCTTCTTTTTGTAAACAGCGAAATAATAACATTAACAAATTCCGCAGATGTCCGCCACTAACTCGGCAAATTCTTTCTAATGTATCGGGACTATCAAACACCTGAGTAATTAAGTTGAAATTAGGATTTTGGCTTTGTTCCCAACTCACACCAGGAAAAGCCCTTACCATAATCATCTTTTTCAATAATGTAATTCCCTGCTCAAAGTCAGCACCATTTCTTACCTGCACAGGTACCATCGGTAAAACTTTAGGATCGACGCCAAAACGATTAGTTAATCTGCCCAAAGCCTTGGAAAATACTAACACTAGGGGAATTGTATAAATAACGTGACAATTTAATTGATTTAACTGTTCGCCACGTTCCACAAATAAATATTCTGGCTGGTAATAACCCGATGGTTTTAAAGAATTATCAACTCTATCCAGGTTATCGACAATTACCACCAATCCCGCTTTACCTTTTTCCTTCAGCTTCTCTTTAGCTGGTTTGAGTAAGTCATTATTAATTGCTTCTAAAATTCCATTAGTGCGAGGTTCTAAATATTGGCGCAATTGACTGCGCAGCTTGGGACTATCTTTAGTTCTCGCAGTAATTTTAGCAATTCCCGCCGATAGTTCTACTTCGGAAAGTTCCATCTGCGTCATTAATAAATCAGTAATTTCTTGAAATAAATTTTGAAAATATCCCGGTTTGAGATTTATTTTGATATCTTCTAGACTTTTGCTGACTTCCCGCGCTACAGCTAATAATATATCTGTCACATCCACATCAGCCATATCTAGGCTTTGGCTGGACTCAAAATATACCACATGAAAATTCTGCTTTTCTAGCTCTGCCTTCAGCCGCAGCAATTCCGTAGACTTTCCGCAACCGATATGTCCGGTAAATAACTGACAAGTAGGTGTTTCTGGTGACAATCGCGCGATCGTGCGTCCCAATTCTTCAATAATTTTCGCACCCCGCACCGCAGAAAAATCAATATAATATTGCCGATCCTCTGGGTTGCTGACAACTAAAGTCTTAATGGGGTTCGAGGCTTTATAAAACTTCTGTAAATCCAGTTTCATGACAAATCACCCAATATCTGCCCAATACGACGGCTTATTTAGGTGATTATGACAGAATTTAACCAATTCTCACTGGGATACTACACAAAATTATACCGTCGCCTTTAGGACTTACGCACTGAAGTCTCAAACCCCGATCCCCCTAACCTCAGGGCTGATTCATTCCCTAAAAGACATCAACACGCACAAAGAGTGCAAACGTGTTGAGCCTGGGAACCTGAGCAATCAGGATATTAAGACAGCGATGTTTTAAGAATCTCCGTGGCGTAGCAAGGGAGAGTGTCAAGAATTAATATTCTGTCTAGATGCTAGCGATCGCACATCTTCATCATGGACTAATTGAGTCGCGATCGCACTTGGGCGCACTTCTCAACAACATAGTTCTTAACACTGATTGTTTTTTTGTGATTTTTGTGGCAATATTTTTTACATTCACTAAAATACTATAATACGATAGATTTATCGTAGTTTACAAAGCAGCCTAGAAGAGGAGAATCTAAATGAGACTCATATCCAGTCGGGCAAATTTGGCGAAAATAAATTTTTGTGCTGAAAAATCTTGTTTTTTTGGCTTTTTCAACCATTCAGTGATGATGGGAGGTTAAGCCAATGTCTCCTCGTCAAGCGAAAAATTCTCCCCCAGTTCATAGCCGGATTTCAGTTCCGCAGAAGTATCACAGACAACCTGTAATTTCGCGGTTAGTGTCGCGCTATGGTTTAACAGTCAACATTACAGCCGCATCATTAGTATCAGATAATGACAGCGATGGCTGGTTTGACTTAGAACTATCAGGAAATCCCCAGCATTTAACCAATAGCTTATCTTACCTGCAAGAATTAGGTGTAAATTTAGTGCAAATAGCGATTGCCAACCAAATTCAAATTAATCGCCGGGATTTAGCCGGAAATCCGATGAAGTGGGAATTGGGCGAGGGAGAGAAAAATCTAGTTCCTAATCATGAAACCACGTTTTTGCGATCGCGATCGCGAAAAATCACAGGGCTGTCAGAAGAATATCAAAAATGGTTATCTCATGGTCAAACTAATCGCTTACGCCTACAACTTTGTATTTTGCAAAGTTATCACCAGAAACCTGTAATTTCTCAACTAGTCTCTCGTTATGGATTAACAGTCAACATCATAGGTGCGCGTCTTCACCCCAATATGCAAGATGATGGCTGGTTTGAGCTAGATTTATGGGGTAAAACCAAGCAAATCCGCTCTAGTCTAATTTATCTCACAAAATTAGGATTACCAATTTGGCTTGATTGGGCTAGGGGCTAAGGGCTAAGGGCTAGAAAGAGTTTAATTGATTGCTTAATAAAAATTTTTGAAATACTGATTTATAGTAAAATGACCGCATTTAATCAAGTTCAATTTAAAACCAAGAGTAAATTTTCTGTTTTTGGTTCTGCGATCGCATCAATTCATGACAAAAACCAGATTACTCAAATTCGTGTATGTGTATATATTCCGAAATCATACCTAAATGAGCCAGTAATTTCCCGGTTAATTTCTGATTACGGCTTAATTGTTAACATTACTGGCGCAATGCTAGAAGCAAACACAGATAGCGCTGGACGTTTTGACTTAGAAATTCGCGGAAGTGTGGCTCAAATCAATCATGGTATAGCTTATCTTGAATCTCTCAATCTTAAAATAATCGGCAAACCCCATGTAAATGGTGATAGTTGGTCTTACTAATTAATAGTCAATAGTCAATAGTCAATAGTCAATAGTCAATAGTCAATAGTCAATAGTCAACTGTCAACAGTCAACCATTACAACTATTTTTACAAACCACCTGCCTATCCTCACAAGTTCCTCAAATTTAAGAGCTATAAAATAAGCGTATACAGCAGAGGGCTGACCAAAACACTCAGGCTAACTCTTAAAACATATGTATTTATTAGTGAGCAAACATAATTGAGAACTCAAAGCCAGAAACCTCTATTGCCATTTATCACTAGAAGCAGAGGTATATATGTTTACCAAGATTTTAGTTGCCTTAGATCGTTCGCCAACGGGGAAACAGGTTTTTGAGCATTCCTTAGCTTTAGCAAAGGCAACAGGAGCTAATTTAACACTACTGCATGTTCTATCTGCGGAAGAAGAAGGTAGTCCTTACGCACCTGTATTATCTAATTTTGATTATTACCCAGGTTTAGGTAGTCAAAGCTTCGAGTACTACCAACAGCAATGGGATAAATTTAAAAATCAAGGCGTGCAAATGTTGCAAGAGTTCTGCGCGGAAGCCAACACAGCAGGAGTGAATGCAGAATTTATCCAACAACTTGGTAGCCCTGGAAAGCTAATCTGTCAATTAGCCGTTCAATCTAATGCTGATTTAATTATCATGGGGCGTCGTGGACGTTCAGGATTAAAGGAACTATTTCTTGGTAGTGTAAGTAACTATGTTCTTCACCATGCTCCATGCTCAGTGCATGTGCTTCATGTTACCGCTAATATTGCCCAAGCCCAAGAACTTGTGGCAGAACCTAGCGTTAAAGTAGGGGTTGGAAATTAGGCAATAGGAGGTGTATCTGATGTTGCGTAGCTTCCTACAAATATTTCTCAGGCTACTATTGCTAGGAACGGTGACGATATTTATCATCCTGGGTTTAGATATCAGTACCTCTAAAAGAGCGATCGCTGCTATTACTCGTTTAGAATCAGTACCAGGAGAAATAATTTATCGCTCACAACTCAAATTAGAAGATAAATCAGGACATATTTGGCAAGTAATTTTGTGGAAGCAAATTTATCCAGGGCATCCATCAACTGTAAATCTGCGTTTAGTAGGCTTTCCTGGTTATGCTGAATTAATTCATCCCCAACCATTGCGAATTACCAAAGCTACAGGAGAAGTCTTAATTGCTCCTGATGTTTTCTTAGATTCAGCACCAGCACCAACAATTGGTCAGTATAATTTTCAAGATATATTACCAAAATTACCAGTAGAATCTCTACTACTAAGTATTCCTTTACCTGGCGAGAAATTTATTAATATCTCTGTTCCTCAATCTGTAGTGAAAGAATGGCAAACGGTATTAAAGGATTAAGGGCATTGGGCAATAGTCAATAGTCAATAGTCAATAGTCAATAGTCAATAGTCAATAGCCAATAATCCAAAGTTATTTCTTCTCCCCTGCTCCCTGCTCCCTGCCGCTCTACTTCCTATTGCTCCCATCTACCACATTATTAAAAGACTTTTTGGAGACTATTCATTATGTTGAAAGCAGCAGATATTATGACGAGAGATGTTGCTACAATTCGGAGTTCTGCGACTGTTGCTGAAGCTGTAAAATTATTAAGATCAAGAGATTGGCGGGCGTTAATTGTGGATCGTCGTAACGAACAAGATGCTTATGGAATTATTAGCGAAAGCGATATTGCTTATAAGGTAATAGCTCATGGTAAAGATCCGCAAACCATGCGTGTATATGAAATCATGACTAAGCCTTGTATTGCTATTAATCCCAACCTTGGTTTGGAATATGTAGCCAGATTATTTGCCCAACATCATCTTCACAGAGCGCCAGTTATCCAAGGCGAGCTATTAGGAATAGTCTCACTCACCGATATTCTGGCTCATAGTGAGTTTTTAGAACAACCACGAACATTGTTATTAGAACAAGAATTACAAGACGAAATTCAGAAAGCTCGCCTAGTCTGCGCACAAACAGGCGTTCGTTCCCAAGAATGTGCGGCTGCATGGGATGTTGTCGAGGAAATCCAAGCAGAGATAGCACATCAACGCTCTGAAAAGTTTGTAAAAACAGCTTTTGAAGATTATTGTGATGAATATCCAGAAGCAATAGAAGCAATAACATACGACCTTTAAAAGTACCGTTAAATAATACTTTTCAAAGCTCTAATGTGAGAATTACACCCTGCATTACAGCATTTTTCACCTATTTGAACCACATCTGTGTAGGGGCACAGCAATGCCCATTGGTGTCAACTTAAGCTAAAAGCTATATACAGCGCGTGTTGTACAAAAACCCTCGCCCTCATCCCCTAACCCCTTCTCCCTGAGGGAGAAGGGGAATTGAATCTATTGCTCCCCTCTCCCTCAGGGAGAGGGGCTGGGGGTGAGGGCAAAACCTTTGCACAAAGCGGATTTTACGTTAAGTTGACACCAATGAGCAATGCCATGCCCTATAGAATATATTGATGTGTCGCGAACATTATTTAAATTGGTGTAATTTGATTTTTGAAGCAAGAATTACTTTAAAGTTCGCTTGCTGTCGTAGGTGCAATAACTTCACCTGTACCTATTTCCAAAAGCAAATCTTGGTCAGTAATCAGTTCATTGAGTTCTTTTACTTGTAAATTCATTTCTTCACAAGCTTGCCTTAATTCGCTGGCAAATTTATTGAGGTCGTTACCATAACCGCATTGATAAGCAGCAGTTTCAATTCCTTGCTTGGCGTTTGCTCTCGCACAATCTACTAATTCTGTGCCTTGCAATGGTGTTGTGGATGCCATAAATCTCTTTGCTATTTATTACCTATTTTTCATTAATACAATATCAATTATTTATGATTTACTCATCCATCTATGGGTTAGGGTTGTTAATAGTCATTGGTCATTTTTGAGAGACGCGATGAATCGCGTCTGTACAAGCGTCATTGGTCATTTGTCATTGGTTGATAATTTATTTACCGATGCCCTATGCCCCATGCCCCATGCCCTATGCCCTATGCCCATAATTTATAAAATTAACCCTTGGATTGAATTTAAATTCAACCCAAGGGTTAATTTTGCTTTGTCCTTTACTTAACATTTGTAAGTTTAGGCTATTTATTATTAAATATTAGCCAAGCTTACTTATAGCTGGTAAATGCACTTAGCTGATATTCTGTCTCCCCACACATGGCACACGCGCTTAATTAGACCATGGGCAACAAGCAAACAACTATCTTGTGATGAAGCTTTTATTTTCATCATGTAGTTTTACATTAGCTGTTATGTGGTGATAATTTATCAATCTTTAGATGTAAAACACGCTTTCTTTTATCAGTCTTTAGATGTAAATTCTACATTCAGTTTATTGCTTGAGCAATTTAGCAACAAACTATGCAACAATAATTACCCACATACTAGCTGCTAAGGCAATAGTTGCTAAGTGTTGCCAAATCAAGGTGATTATTGGTTGTTTTGCTATTTTTTGTGTTAGCAGTATCGACAATAAAACAGCAAAAATTAGGGTTGTGCCTTGTAAAAAGTCAATTACTGCTGGATGTACTAATAATATCGGTAATTGCTCGCTATTTAACCCAAAAGTGGCAAAAGTAATGGGTAAAATCCGTCCGCCTTCTGCCAAACCTAAGCGGAGATAATGGGCTAGGTTACCTCCTAATACTAATGGTAAATAGCCATAGGCTAACTCAATAAATGTCTTAGGTTTGCGACCAAAATTAAATAGTTTGGTTAAGCCATAAGCGGCTAAGGGAATTGTCACTGGAAGGAGTAAAGTTATTAAGGATAATTTTGTATGCTGCCAAAAAACAGTTAAATCAAAGTTTAGCCCTAACCAAGCTTGTATTTCTGGTAAGCGATGCAGATATATACCACCTAATAATAAAAATAACAGCGCGACTTCATAGCTACGGGCTACATGAGTTGTCCAAAGTTCAATTCCTGGGGGACGCAAGTTAAATTCTACGGAACGATGGGGACAGGCTTTTAAGCAAGTCATGCATAATACGCAATCTCTGTTATCTTCCAACTGGGCGGGGTGAGAGTATAAAGGACAACCATCGGTTTCCATTCCCTCGCCTTTTTGCGGCCCGCCTTTGTAGCATTGATAGGTGGTACAAGTTGCAGAACAGATACCTTGTTGCGCCCTTAATTCTGTCATGGAAAGTTTAGCGAATAAACCGTTCATTCCGCCAATAGGACAAAGATAGCGACACCAAAACCGCCGTTCAAAGATTGCAGAACAAATCATTGCGCCGGCGGTGATTAAGAGTAGCAAACATGCAGAGAGATAAGCGGTGTTTTCTAAATCCCAGAGTTCTTCCCAGAGAAAAATTAAGGTAAATAGCCCAAATAAAAACCATCCTCCCCATTTTTCCGCTTTTTCTCTAGGCCAGCGTTTGAGTTGTCTGGGAAACAACCAGAGTGATAATTGCTGCGTAATTTCACCGTAGATCATGAAGGGACATACTGCACACCAAATCCTGCCTAAAAAGGGAAAGAGGAAGAGAAAGACAGGCCACCACCAAGCCCAAAATAAGATTAAACCGAAATTGCGATCGCGTGTTTGCGGCCCGATAAATAATACACCAATCAAAAAAGCAAAAGCCGCAACAGTAAAACCATAGTTAATGCGATCGGGCCACCAATCACTGCGTAAAAACTTGCGCAACCCTGGATACATATTTAACAAGTTGACGCGAAATTGCTTTTTCTTCGGTTCTGCTGACCAAAATATTTCTTCTGTTAATTCTTTCCCTTCGCCAACTTGAACGATCGCTCTTTCGACTAAATTTTTTAATTCTTTGAGATTACCGGGAAAATCGTAAGCTTGCAAGCGGCGTAAAGCTTCTGGGGTGACATGGGGTTTAGTTAGACCTCGCGCCCGACTGTAAAGGCTGGTGTAATATTCTACTTGCGCTTTAATATCAGCTTTCCGTACCCGCAATGGTGGGACTTTAATGACATGGCCTACCTGTCTTTCAATGATAGATTGGGCTTTTTCCGAGACAATTAAAATCTTAACTTTACTGGTACGGGGTTCAGCTTTTGGTTCTCCCGGACGACTCACAGGAGTATATGTATTTGTTTGCAGTAATTGGGCGACAGCTGGTAATAATTCTGGGGGTAATTCTTGAATATTATTGAGAATTAAACTACCTTCACCCAACAATTCTAAAAGTCCAGGTTTACCGCCAGCACGACCAAATAAATCTACACCACTAGTTTGGAGAATGCTGCAATTAACTTTAATTATCGGTTCGCGGCGACGGGGCGAACTAAAATGAATTAGAGTGGCGATATTATCTTTTTCTAAACCCGGTTCGCCAAAGATATCTACAGATAAGCGATCGCCCGCAGCAGCGCGAATTTGTTCCCGCAAGCGTACAGCGTAACGACTTGTACCAACAATTCCCCGTTGCGCTTTGGTGACTAAATATGGACGTAATGCGATCGCCCGTTCTTGTTCGTAGCTTAAAGCAGATGTGACTTCAGCTAATTCTTGCACTAATAAGCGCGAAAAAGCTTGATTTATCTCTGGATATTGACTAGCTAAACTGCGAAATTTATCAGCCGGGATTGTCCACAAATGACATTCATTCAGGGTGATAATTGTGAATGGGGCGAATTCGTCTAAGAGTAATTCCTGTAGGTTAATCACTTCACCAGGAAGAAAACCACGGGCTAAAGCTGAGTGATTTTGATTACTAGTTTCACACTCTAAATGTCCGTCTTGAACGATGTAAAGTGCTTCTGGCGGAGTATCTGCGGTGACTAAGGTTTTACCTTCAGGTATAACTTGTAACTCCATCGCCTGTGCGATCGCCTCTAAAACTCTAGGTGAGAGAATTCCTAAAGGCGTGCGTTCTTGTAGCCAAATCACTGTATCACCAGATGCAAGCATAGATTCCCCGTGTCGGCTGTATTATTCAAATGTTAAAACACTTGGGTGATAATGGGGCATTGGGGAGGCAGTGCGTTGGACGGGTTTCCCGGCTTGTTCGCTGAAAGCGTTCCCGAAGGGTAGCAACTGCCGTCATTGGGCATGGGATAATAATCCTTTTCCTCCTTGTCCCCTTCCATCCATACTTGACTCTTTATTGAGAATCACCTTCCGGCGTTGTTTCTTTATTTTTAAATTTCTTTTTTCCCCAAGCTTTTGATTTACTATTTGGTAGATCATTAGTTTCATCCACAATTTCTGTATTTACTGTTGAATTCGTGGCTACTAGATCCTGAGTTTTTGAAGTTCTTTCTGAATTAGTTTTTGTTACATCTGTATTTGTTGTTGTCGTAACGGCCAAATCACCTAAAGTTAGCTGCTTAATTTTTTCAATATTGCCTTGAGCAACTGCTTGTTTCAAATTACGTGTTAAATGAGCATAATCAACTGCTTGTTTTTGATTTCTAGAACTAGTTACAAAACATTTTTCTAAGGATTCATATATCCCTACACGCCGCGCCATTTTACGGAATTGGCGTTCTGTATCTAGCAGTTTTGCCATTAATTCTAAGTGCATACCGTCATCTGCACAAATTTCTTCTAGTACCGCCCATTCATCGCTACCGAGTAAACTATTATCAGCACCAGGACGAGGATCGCGGAATACTTCACCTGTTTCTTCTTGATAAATTCGGGGTAAGCTATCATCAAATTCGTGTTTTTCTTCTAACCAAATGCGGCGGATTTCGCTCATTTCTTCGATGGTAATTAAAGTTATATCGCGCATATTTTCTGGTGCTGTGCTGCGGATTTGAGTTTGTGCAGCTAATAATTTTCTTAGCCAATATTCACGCCAATATTTAGTATATGGGCCTGGTATTGGTTCTACAGAAATTTCCCCATCTTTATTGCGCTCAAATAATTGCACTTCACCCCAGATGCGGCGAAAGTCTCTTTTCTCGCGATCGTCTTTAATATCTAATTCATTGCGAATATCTAATAAAGGCTGCATCCATTCTTTTTCTTCATCATTTTGAATCATCGCCTCCATTGATTTATCTTTATTAACTAATGTACAAACCCAGCATCCAAAGCGGGAATCACCACAACTAGGAGTAGAAGTATCAACTACAAGGGGGCATTCATTATCTGCTGTTGCTCCTCGATACATGGTGAATAAATCTTTATTGCTGTTTCCCCAAGGATTGTCATATTGATTGAGATAAATCCAGACATCATTATTACTCCAGTCTTCAATGGGCGTATAAATTAGAGAGTTAGGTAAACTGGCATTGGGGCTGAGGCGATCGCGTACTCTCCCCATTTGATGCTTTTCCATTGTCGCCGCACGTTTTGCGCTTTCGGCTTTGCGAGTACCCAAAACCAGAATAGTTTCACCATTGGCACGCACCATCTCACGGATGAAGTGGTTAGCTGGATTAATTTTCAATCTTTGGGTACACCAACGAAATTGATTACGGGGTGCTGGGTAACCTTTACCAATCAGGTTTACCCAAAATGTGTCTTGAACGACTGGTTGCAGCAAATGCGGTTCTACGGGCATTCCTTGTGCTTGTGCCGCAGACTTTAGCTGTTGTAAGCATTTGCGTACCCAAGCAGAGACGATAGGATTCTCTACCTGAGTGTCTGTAGTAATTACATGGATTTTTTTAGTTCGTTTGTCTTGGGGAAGAAGAGCGATCGCATTCCAGACTAACTGTAGCGTTGTACTAGAATCTTTTCCCCAAGAGACTCCTAGCACCCAAGGGATTTGATCTGAGCAATATAAATCTTGGATTTCTTTGGTAAGATTCTCTATGTCTTCTACTAAATCTGCAACAGTACGCGATCGCTGGCTTTTATTTTCTGGCTGTTGTGCTGTAGCCATAGCTCCTTTCCTATCTAGACATGGGTTTTAGTCACCCCTGTTATCTGTACTGCAAGAGCAACCCTTGTATTGTAAAGCGTAAAGTTTTTAAAAACTTTTATATATTAACTGAATTTCATAGAAAATTAGTTGGTAGCAAATTCTGCAATTTTTTAAAATTAACATGAAAGACAGTAAATCCGATCCAACTGCTGACATCGCTAGAGAATACCAAGAACGGGAAACCAAGGATAAACAGGTACTTGCTTTACTTTTAGAGAAGTTTTTGGAGAAAAAGGATCGGATTCTCGTCCAAAAAACTGAAATGGGGGGAACGGAAGCTTATGTTGGTTCTGTCACCCTGGAATGGTTCGCGGGTAGGGTTCACTTCGCTTCTGGTTTACCTTTATTTCAAAATAAATACAATTCCGACACAGATAACATCGAAATTGACGCAGATAGCATTGATGAAATTCAACAACGCCCCCTTGATTGGTCTCGTCAAGCACCTTTGGTACAGTATTTATCAGCAAGAAAAAATCATAAGTTTCCCCCGGTGTTGGTAGTAATTAATCAATCTTGGGTGGACGATCCCAAAGCTAGTGAGTGGAACAATGAGGGAATCGCAACTAAATCGACTACCGATTTTACACCTTTGGATAAAGACGGTAAAGTAGGTTTACTGAATATTTCCGAAGATAATGTCACCATTTATGCATTAGATGGTCAACATCGATTGATGGGTGTACAAGGTTTAATGGAGTTGATTAAAACAGGAAAACTTCAGCGTTACAAAAAAGATAAAACTGCTGATGATAGCTTCATTAAAATAGATGATTTGATTGAGCAATATCAAGTAGATTCGGCTTATTTACAAAGCTTACCTAAAGAGAAAATTGGGATTGAATTTATTTGTGCGGTTGCCTCTGGAGAAACTCGCACTCAAGCAAGACGCAGAGTCAGATCGATTTTTGTCCATGTTAACCTCATGGCTGCACCTTTAACTAAAGGTCAATTAGTACAGTTAAATGAAGATGATGGTTTTGCAATTGTCGCCCGAAAAATTGCCACAAATCATCCGCTTTTAGCACAACAGCCAGAGCGTAAACCTCGTGTTAATTGGAATAGTGCAACAGTTGCAGCAAATTCTACAGTGTTAACAACTTTGCAAGCTATTCAAGATATGTCTGAAAGATATTTAGGGCAAAAATTTCCTCATTGGAAACCTTTAGAAAAAGGTTTAATTCCTATGCGCCCAGAGGATAATGAAATTGAAGAGGGAATTGATGAATTTAGAAAACTATTTGATTCTTTAGCGAGCCTTCCCAGTTATAAAATTCTGGAACATGAAGATACGCCGCAATTACGACGCTTCAGTTTTGAAAAAGATGGCGGAGAAGGAAATATGCTTTTCCGCCCTATTGCTCAAGTGGCATTAGCTCAAGCTCTGGGAATCTTAGTTTTTAAAAAAGGTTTTTCCCTGACAGATATTTTTAAGAAATTACGCAAATTCGATCAGCAAGGCGGCTTTAGTGGTATGGAGTATCCACAATCTCTTTGGTATGGCGTTTTATACGATCCCAATAAAAAGCGCGTACAAGTTGCAGGGCGAGATTTAGCGGCGAAGTTACTAATTTATATCTTAGGTGGAATTAAGGATCGCATGGAATCTGCTGAACTTCGTAAGGCGCTAGCTGATGCTAGAACTATCGAAAACCAAACTATCAGCTTTGATGGTAAGTTCGTTGAACCTCAAGCAGTAGGACTTCCAAATATTTTATAGCTAGCACAGTTAGAAAGTTTTGTATTATGCGGATTATACTAGTTACAATGTATAACATAAGCAGGTCATCTAACTCTTATAGGTATGTATATGACTCAAACAAATGGAGATATTAACAATAGTGTTTCGCCAGAGATAAGAGCTAAGTTTAGCAGCTTTATCGAGCCATTTTTCTCACAATATCACCGCGATCGCTGCTATCCAGGACTTATTTTTAAGCAGGGAAAGCGTACTATGTTGCAAATTAATGTCCCAGCAAGTGACTTTTCTGGGCTTCTCCAAGCCAAACCATCTACTGGTAATGATCCTGATTCTGGTAAAAATCGCCCAGAAGTTAAAGGTCATGCTGATGAAATTAAACAATATATTGTTGAACGTTCGCGAAAAGAAAAACCTTGGATTGTAGGAACTTTGACTGCTAATGTAGCTCCAAAAGATCTAACAATTCTGGAATTGGGTAGAGGAATTTGCCTAGTTGTCATTCCTCGTGGAGTAAAGTTAGATATTACGGATGGACAACACCGTAAACGTGCGATTCACGAATTAATAGAAAGTTCGGAAAGCAACTTAATTAGTGATGATGATTTTGCAATTACTCTAGTTTTAGAGGGTGATTTCCAACAGTGTCAGGCAGATTTTAGAGACATGGCTCAAACAAAACAATTAGATAAATCATTGTTATTATCATTTGGTGAGTTCTCTGGTCGAGTTGGCATCACTAAAGAATTAATAAAAAGAGTCCCAATGTTTCAGGGTAAGACAGAGAAGATTAAATCAAGTCCTGCGACTAAACAAAAGCTGATTTACACCACTAATTTTATAGCTAGGTTTGTAAGTTGCGTTTTTACTAACGATCCAAGTAATCAGCTTAGAGATTATGATGTTTATCAAGCATCAGATGCTTTGGTTATTTGTCTTAATAAGTTTTTCTCAGAATGTAGTAACACTGAGTATATTGCTGATACAACTGTTGAAGAAATAACAATAGACGAAGTAACTGATTTTAAAGAAGACTGTATTTTAGGTATAAGCGTAGGGCTGGAAGTTTTAGGGCGTTTATTGAACTATATATATGATCCAGAAAACAATTCTTTTAATGAAGAAAAAATTTCACAACTAGCACAGCTAGATTGGTCAAGAGAAAACCAACTTTGGAAAGATAACGTAGTTAGAATAGATGCCCAAGCTAAAAATCCAGACAAACCATATAAAATATCTGCTACTGTTAGTGCAGTGACAGATGCAGTCAAAACCGTAAAAATTACACTGGGGTGGATATAACGTTTTTGCCTTTAAGCACTACTTAAAAATCAAGTGAGGAATTTGCTGAGATTAAATTCCTCTTCCTCACCCTCATTCTTGAATCGTTCAGAACTAACAATTAATAGAAGTCGCTCTGAATAGTCAACTGCTCCCCGCAATTCATTTTGTAATATTTCCAATCCACCATTAGCATACTCCTCAAAAATATGATTGCGTTGAGTTTCAGATTCTTCTTCATAAGCAGATAAAATATTAATATCTTGAGTTTCGGTAATTCCCAGTAATTTAATCACCACATCATTTCCCACTGAAGCAAAAGATTCTAGCCGAATTGGTGAAGGTTCTCTTTTAGAAATCTCCCCCAAAGGAACACGCTTTTTATGCTTGACACCCAAAGCGGCTGCAAACACAATTACATCAGCAAAAGTTTGAAAAGGCCCTGTTTCCCCGTCGGAGGATGTTAAAGCTTTGACTAACTCAGCTTTATCTTTTGCAACCCTGATTCTGCCAGTTTCAGCCATTGATTTGCATATCTACATTGTGGCAATTTTAACCGAAACCAAAGAGCGATGGCACTACTTTATTGCCACATCCAAGCGATCGCTCTTTCTTCCCACCGCATCTGCTACAATTTCAAAAAACCCTACATAGGAAATTGCACATTTTCATATAGCAAAGCTATGGGAAAGCGAAAATCAACGCTGGTTAACTGAACTTCATCCCCTGCTTCATAAGGATGTAACTCCCAAAGTCCTCTATCATTTAAGCGAAAACAGTCTACACCAATTTTTTCAGCATCAATCAGCACATATTCTTGCAAAGTTTCAATTCGGCGATACCGCGTAAATTTAGCACCTCTGTCGTAAGCTTCCGTACTTGGGGAAAGAACTTCCACAATTAAACAAGGATACTGGATAAATTGAATCGCTTGTTTATCTCGTTCATCGCAACTCACTACAACATCAGGATAATGAAAAGGCCCCTTTTCTGATATTGCTACTTTCCCATCCGCTATATTTACACGACACCCACTTCCCCGCAGATGGCTTTTTAACGCTGAAGCCAAGTTTAAAGCAATATCATTATGAGGAAGAGTACCCCCAGTCATGGCGAAAACTTCACCATCAATATATTCGTATTTAATTTCTTGACGTACTTCCCATTCCAGATATTCTTGAGGAGACATATACTTGCAACTTACTCCCTCTCAAAAGCCACCTTTTTTAACTCTAACTAAAAAAACTCTGCGCCTCTGCGTCTCTGCGTGAGACATTTATCTCTCCGTCCTCACCGTCACCACCTGCGGCGGCGTAGAATCAGGAGGATACAAAAAATCTACCTGTACTTGTCGCTTCTCCCCCGCTAACATTTTCAATCTCACCAAAGGTTCACCCATTTGTCCCCGACGTTGTACTAAATGTACATAGCGCGTTTTTTCCCCACCATTATCATCGGTGTAACGCACCCTCACAGTACCGCGAAAAAATATCTGTTCCACCCTTGGCTTTAAAAATAGTAGTCTATCGGTTCCCCCTTCATCCTTCAATGGTGTATGCATTGATACGCTAACTATCTGACTTTGATTACTAGTATTACGTAACGGTAAAGTCAGATTGTACTCTACACCATAGTTACTGTGAGCAAAATACGCGGTATCAGGATAGCGTTTCAACATTGGCGCACTCTGTATTTGTCCGGTACTAAGAGTGATTAAATGCACAGTACCTAAAGGATAAGCAAAGGCTTTTCCGGGTTGGGGTATGGTTAACTCGGACACATTAACATTATCTGTTAGATTAGCTTGCCATTGCGCCCCTTGAGAGACACCAGCGACGCGGCTAAATACTGTCGGTTCTCTAGGTGGGTCGAGAGGGGTGGGGATGGGGTCGCGTTTTCCTGCTAAACTACCTGTATCTAAAAGCCTTTGCCATTCAGCCACAGTGGGAGGTGTAGAGCTATTTTTAGCTAAGTTTGCCAGATAAATTGGGCGATCGCTCGCTAATCGCATCATCGTTGTGCGACCATTAGAAGAGGGAGCTTGTACAGGTATGGGTAAATTGGCTAATATTTGGGTTTTTCCTGGTTCAATTACCAACTTTTCGGGAAAATTACTCTGTCTAATTCCCCGTAGTACATCGTTCATTGTTCTGCTACCAGGGCCAGCGTAAACTGTACTCTGGGAATTGTCTACCATATCCGGTAAAGCAATAAACGGTGCTTGTGTAGATAGGTAACTGGCGGCATGTAATACTTGCAGTGTGACAGGTTCATTACCTGGATTGTAGACAATGATTCCTTGGTAAACTGTGCGGTTTTGGGATGGGGTTTCCGCCCTGACGATATGATGGGCAAATACATCAAATCTCCCAGAAAAGGGATAATTGAGGTGTGCTTCTGGAGATTCTTTACCATCTGGGGGGAAGGTAGAAAGTAAAATTCCTTCATTAGTCACCAACTCCGGACTATTACTATTAAAAGTAGGGATATTATCGAGTTTTCCCGGTAAAGGGCGGACTTCTTGCGGTTGGATCTCCACACCAGCTATATATTGTGGGGGTATAGTGTAGATATTTAACGCCCGACACATCAAAGCTGCAACTTCGCCTCTGGTGGCGCTTTGCTGGGGTTTTAGCTGTTTAACTTGGGGATAGTTGACGACAATACTGTTGATTGTAGCGGATGCGATCGCACTTTGCGCATAGTTAGGAATTTGCGCTGCATCGTCAAAATACTGTTTTAATGTCTGCGCTGGGTTAGATACAGCACTATAATTTTTCCCCCCAGCCACAACACCAATAATTTGGGCGCGAGGAATTGGTTGATTCGGTTGAAAAATTCCCCCCGGATAACCAGAGAAAAAACCTTTTTGATAAGCAGTAGTAATTGCTTTATTTGCCCAATAATTCCCAGGTACATCTTTAAATGTAGTCGCACTGCGTTTGATTGCTGCATCGGGGAAAGCATTCAACATTAAAACTGCAGCTTCCGCCCTTGTTACCGTTGCTTCTGGGCGAAAACTACCATCCGGATAACCTGTAATTAATTTTCTTTCTCCTAATTCTTGAATACAATTATTAGCCCAATGTTTTTGCGTATCAGAAAAAGCAAGAATGATAGGATTTTTTAACGTGAAAAGCGAGGCGAAGATCAATGGTATAAGCATGAATAGTAGTTAGTAGAAACTTAGTATACAATTTCATTAATTCATAGCAAATTGGGTTGAAAAATACTCCGCGAAACTTTGCGCTAACCTCCGCGCTCCTTTGCGTTTAAAAACTTATAAACTTATCCAAAGCAGTAATTACGATATTAAAGCATACAAAGACAAAAATTTTCATACCCTCTCTTTTACCAATCTCGCTTCACCTCAACAACCTCTGTATACTCAAACTCATTGGGACTTTGCTTCACTAAAGAATATCTTTCCCCACCTAATTCAATATAATCTTGTTCACAATCTGGCTTAGAAGAAAAATAAGTCAGCACATATTCCCTCCCAATTCTATCTGCCATTTCCTCTTCCACTTCACCCCGCCATTGAGTTTTCGTCACCAACACAATTAACTGATTAGCTAACTTGGGAATTGTCTGCGCAACGTGTCGGCGGGAAATTTCATCTAAACTTCCAAAAGGCGAATCCATGACAATGGGAAAGGTGCTGCTTTCAGGTAGCATCAGCATTTTTCTTTTTTCGCTCCATTCCCGCACTCTGTCAATAATACTGGCGATAAAAGATAAACTAAGTATCTGATTTTCACCAGTAGAAGCGGCTACAGGTGCTTCTACTCCAGCAGTATTTTCTACGAGTGTTAATTCATATTTTTCGCTGATTTTGGGAATATAGGGAGTAAAGGATATTTCCGCAAATATTTCTTGTACGCGCTGTTCTAATTGCAGACGAAATTGCTTTTCTTGACGGTTTCTAACTTCTGTTAAGCGTTCAATTGCATCTTGGGTAGCGTTAATTCTACGCTGTGCTAATGCTTGACGTTCTTCATTGAGTTTTTGCTTGGCGATTTGTTTACCTAATGTGTCAAGTTCTGTATTAAAATAGGCGATTTGCTGTTGGTTTGCACCTTGTTCGCGATGTAATTCATCAATTTTATTTTCAATTTCGTCTAAGCGTTTCTGTAAGCTGCTAATTTCTTCATTCGCATCTTTCCTCAATCTGTCTTGAATGTTATCTAATTCGCTCTCAATTTGCGAGATATTTTGTTTTAATTGCTGAATCCTGGCTTGTTCTCTATCTACTTCTTGCCAAAAAGCCGTTGCTTGTTTATCAATTTCATCAACTTGCGCACTCATCCGAAAAGCCATTTCTTCTACTGCTGAAGAACCTGCTTGATTTAACCAGAGAGTCACATTTGTATGGGGATGACTACCGACATTTAAATTTGTACCGCAAATACAACGTTGAGAATTAAGTAACTCGTTGATAAATTCCCGCGAAATTCCCGCCGTTAATTCACCGCGCTGCTTCAAATCATGCATAATGTCCCGAAACTGGGATGTGGTTTCTGCTAAGAGTACTGTATAACCCCGCGCAGAAATAATTTTTTTCAGAGCTTCGCGAGTTTTTTTATATTCTTCTTTATATCCTTGGTTCTGGGTTTCCAAATTTTGACAGCGTTCTTGTAATTCTTTCGCCGCACTTAGTTCGCGTAGGCGGTTACTTGTCTCTTTTTTAAATGTTTGCTGATATTCTAATTCTTGTTTAATTTCTGTTTGGCGTTGTGCAATAGTTTCAATTTCTCTTTCTATCTTCTGTTGCTGGCGTAAAAGCTGTTTAATTTCCGAATCGCCGATAGCTTTTAAGTCATTCTCTAAACTTTTTTTCGCGTCTCCCAAATGCTTAATCGAACGGTTAATTACCTCCACACCTAAGAATATCTTAGTAGCTTCCGCAATTTCAGCTTTTTTATCAGAACGCACAATTTCTTCAATGCGTTCGCCGTCAAAGAAAAAATATTGATGCAAACTCGCAGGTAAAATTTGATTGATAATTTCTTCTGGTTGCTGGGGTGGGAAATACCATTTACCATCATCACCACCCACCCACATAGTTAATTGGGTTTTACCAGCTTCAAAATCACTTTCATTTTTGTAAACTCGACTGGAACGTTTCACGCGATAGCGTTTACCTTCATGTTCCCAGCCAATCTCTACCCAACATTCCACTGCTTGCTTGTTTTTTGCTTCTGCGATCGCTCTTTTATTAACTAGCTGTTCTACCGAGGCAAAGGCTGCACTAAACTTCTCATATAATACCCAGGTAAAGGCATTAAGTAAACTTGTTTTTCCAGAACCATTATTGCCATGAATTATCGTGGTGTTAAGTACCTCTCCCCCAGACAGAATTATCTCTGGTGTTATGCCATAAAAGGAGCGAAAGTTGCACAGCTTGATAGAAGTTAGCTTCATCGCACCTCTTCTTTTATAATCAGCAAAATCTCTTCGTTAATGTGGCTATTAATTCTCTTATCTAATCTGCCTTTTTCCAGCTTCCATACCCGCTCAATAATCTGTCTCACTTCCGGCGGGGCGCTGGTAATTGGCTCCTGCACATCATCAATATTTTGCTCTGGTGACATGGGGAATGGTAGATACTTGTTTATTTATTGTACTGCTTGTTAGTTGTCAGTTGTCAGTTGTCAGTTGTTTGATTTTTTTAAGAATAAGGGCTTTATTTTTAGGTGATGCACTGTTATAATCAATCTATACTATAATGGGATGTTTGCGCTTTTAAAAATTTTGCAAACATCCCATTATATTAGGGTCAGTAAGATTATTGTGTCATAAATTGGCACCCTTAATTCACTATTACGAAAAATTTTACAAAAATCCATAAAAAATCAGCGTTTCAAATATCTAATAAACCATACCGCTTTTGTAAAGCAAGTAGCTTCATTCTCGCTTCACCGGCATTATCAGCTAAATCGGCAAACTCGACAAAGCGCCGCAATTCTTTCTTTAATAAATTGCGTTCTACTTCCATAGTTTCCCTTTCTAAATCTGGCGGTAAGACAATCATGTCGTAAATAATGGCGCGTTCTTTCCCCGGATGGGGACGTAAAACGCGCCCGCGACGTTGGATAAACTGACGGGGATTACCAGAACTTGATAAAATCACCGCAGTTTGAATTGCGGGAATATCTACACCTTCATCTAAACAGCGAATGGCTACTAAACCTTGCAATTCTCCGCTTTCAAATTGACGGCGTAAAACCTCCCTTTCTTGTAAGGAAGTATGGGCTGTATAGGTACTAACTTTATACCCCAATTCCACGCCGAGAATTTTGGCTACGGCTTTGAGTTGACGCAAGGAAGAACGCTCTCCCGCTTCTTGGGAACCATCACTGCAATAAAATAAAGTGTGAGTGGTATCTTTGCGAGTCGCCATTAATTCCCGCAAAGCAGTTAACTTGTTTGATGCTGCACCAATTAACCGGGCGCGTTGCATTAATAATGGCTTTAAATCTTCGTTATTTTCAAAATCTCCCGCTTCACCATTTTCCCTTTCTCTATATAATAGCGATCGCCCAATTCTCCTAGTTAACTTTAAATAGGCAATACTTTCGGCTTCTGTTAATTCCACCAAAATCGGATAATACAGATAATGTACCAAAGCTCCTTGAGCGATCGCATCTCTCAAGGTAAATTCAGGCTGTAGCACAGGTCCGAAATAATCAAGCAAACATTGAGTACCATCATCATCAAAATACCTTTCTGGCGTCGCCGATAACGCCAGTCGTAAACCAATGCGACGGGGTAAACTTTCCTCTAACTTGGGTGCGCCTAAATTATGGGCTTCATCGCCAATAATTAAAGTTCTGTCGGGAAAATATTTCACCTGCGACTGAAACCCCTCACCAATTAATGTCGAATTAGTGGTAATCACCGTGACAAATTTTTGCGAACCAGAACGCAGATTATAGATTTGGGTAGAGAGTTGACTTTGCCAATTGCGGACATCAAGGAATGCTAAAATCGGCTGCAAGTTAAATTTTTCGCATTCTCGCGCCCATTGAGTGACAAGATGACGATAGGGACATACCACCATCAAGACTTGTAAGTTAATCTGCTGGTATAATTCACAAGCGATCGCTAAAGCTGCGATCGTTTTACCACTACCAGTAGCCATTTTTAGCGTCCCTCTGCCATTATTAGCAAACCAGCTTGTTATCGCTTGGTGCTGATATCCCCGCAATTGCAGAGATTGGGGCATTTTTGGGCATCCTGGTAATGGTTTTTGCGTTTGATAACTACCCTGATTTTCCCTTAACAATGGCAATCGTAAGCGAAAACCGGGTAGTGGCTGCACTCGATTTGGCGTCAGGTACATAACAAGTCAAAAGTCAAAAGTCAAAAGTCAATGGTAAGTTGTCTACCTCATCCCTCCCTAGCCCCTAGCCCCTAACCCCTAACCTCTAGTTGTAATCACGCCAAACGGCGACTAAAGAACCTTGTACCTGTACGTGAACAGCTGGAACTTCAATCGGCTGGTATTTTGCATTCGCTGGTTTGAGGGTAACGCGATCGCCACTGCGATAAAAGCGCTTTAATGTAGTACCATGTCCGTCAACTCTTGCAGCGACAATCGTGCCATTTTTGAGTTGATTTGGTTCTGGTACTGGACGCAAAAATACTAAATCGCCATCAGCAATTAAATCTTCAATCATGCTGTCTCCAGCTACCCGCAAAGCATAACTTTGGGGAGGTAAGGCAAAATTATTAATGTCTAAATGTTCCACAGCATCGGTAAAAGGTTCAATTAAACCTCCAGCAGCAATAGTACCTAAAATAGGTACGCCAGTAGCAACAGGACGCAAAATTCTAATAGTTCGCGCCTTACCTTCAGTCCATTCAATATAGCCTTTAGTCCGTAAATGTTCTAAACGGCTTTGAATTGGTGCTGGTGACTTTAAATTCATCGCTTGCATCATTTGCCGAATTGAAGGCGAATGCTGATGAGTGCGGATGTATTCTCCCAGCCATTCATACAATTCTTGTTGAGCTTCTGTTAAACGTTCCATAATTTTGTTGGGAAGTAATTACAAATGTCCCTAGAACATTAGTACTACATAAAATCCCATATAAGCAAGATGAAAGTGAAAATATATCTGACAATCTGATTTAATTTGAGAGTTGATTGATGAAGCTAGGCAAGAGAAAAGAAACCAGATAATAGATGAGTCCGTTTATAAGAAGTTATTTAAGACTACTGTAGCAGTTTTGTTGGGAATGAAAGGTATATTAAAAAAATAAAAGGCAAAAGCATGATATTTGTACCATGTCCTTTGCCTTTTATAGTCGTCAACAGTCAACAGTCAACAGTCAATAGTCAATAGTCAACCGTCAACAGTCAACAGTCAACAGTCAACATTCTTCATTCTGCCCCTAAAATACTAGCTAACAAAGCCTTTTGGGCGTGCATTCGATTTTCCGCCTGATCCCAAACCCGTGATTGGGAACCTTCGATAACTGCTTCGGTAATTTCTTCACCGCGATGGGCTGGTAGGCAGTGTAAAACAATAGCTTCGGGGTCAGCAAGACTTAATAATTGCTCAGAAATTTGGTATGGTTGGAAAATCGGGAAGCGATCGTCTGCTTCTGCTTCTTGTCCCATACTTGCCCAAACATCAGTGTAAAGTACAGCTGCACCTTTAGCGGCGATTTCTGGGTCGTGGGTGAGCAGGACTTCAGTTTTATTATTAGCGATCGCTCTGGCTTGTTCTACAATGGCGCTATCGGGTTCATAGCCAACAGGTGTAGCGACTCTCACATTCATTCCCGCCAAAGCACAACCCAACATTAAAGAATTGGCGACATTATTACCATCGCCCACATAAGTTAAAGTTAACCCTTTGACGCTACCAAAACACTCTTGAATCGTCATTAAATCTGCCAATATCTGACAAGGATGTTCCGCATCAGTCAGCGCATTAATTACCGGAATCTTGGCATAGTCAGCAAAAGTTTCTAACTCATGTTGCGCAAAAGTGCGAATTGCCAATACATCTAGATATCTATCCAACACCCTAGCTGTATCTTGTACTGGTTCTCCACGGCTCACTTGGGTAACATTAGGGTTGAGATCGATTACCTGTCCACCTAATTGATACATCGCCACTGTAAAACTCACTCGCGTGCGAGTTGAAGCTTTAGAAAACAACAATCCCAAAACCTTATGACAATGCAACTTGAGCTTTTGAGATTTGAGTTGAGATGCTAATTGCAGAAGTTCCTGAAGTTCTGTAGAACTCAGATCCGCCAGACTTAATAAATCTCGTCCGTTCAACGCTACCATGCTTTATGAATCTGTAAAGAACCAGTGATCTTTTTCTATGCCTTGAGCCAGCTCTATGAAAAATTATCGCCTTAAAACTTTACCAGATATTCTGGTGTCGGGGGGAGATGGTCTTTGGTCAACCGTCAACAGTCAACAAAAAATTTTTCTCGCCAGTTGCTAGACAATAAACTTGTTTATGCTATAATTCAAAATCGGTGAGTGCATTAAGCGCTGCTCCAAAAACGCCAGCATAGCACAGTGGTAGTGCATCCGACTTGTAATCGGAAGGTCGTCGGTTCAAATCCGACTGCTGGCTTTTGTCGATTGCCAAATTATTTGTCCGTGTTGACAAATTAATGTCCACATTGCCAAATTGTTATCCGCGCTCAACATTGAAAAACGTAAAATAGAGTCTTGGCGATTACTACGTTACGCTCGTAATGACATTTCACGTTGAATTAGGTTGAGCTACTTAACAAGATATATACTGACAAAGCATTAGTCTCGCAATCTCTGCATCTACTATGGGCAAACTCACGCTGCCACAACTAGAACGTCATCTTTTTTCTGCTGCGGATATTCTGCGGGGAAAGATGGACGCTTCGGAGTTTAAAGAATACATCTTCGGGATGCTGTTTTTAAAACGCGCTTCGGATGTGTTTGAGCAGCAATATGAGCAGGTTTTGCAGCAGAATTTGCACAGGGGACGCACAGCAGAAGAAGCAAAAATGAGGGCAGAAAGCCCCATCAGTTACAAAGAAACTTTTTTTGTGCCAGAAAAAGCGCGGTGGGTATATATTCGCGATGAGTTACATAAAAACGTAGCTGATGGCTTAAATAAGGCTTTGGCTGCACTGGAGGAAAGTAACCAAGCATTGGCGGGTGTGCTGGGACATATTGACTTTAACCGTCAAGTTGGTAGAAGTCGGATTCCTGATGTTAAGTTGCGGGAACTGATTAAACACTTCAATAAATATCGTTTGCGAAATGAGGATTTTGTATTTCCTGATTTGTTGGGTGCTGCTTACGAATACCTAATTAAGGAATTTGCAGATTCTGCTGGTAAAAAAGGCGGTGAGTTTTATACCCCCCGTGAAGTCGTGCAGTTAATGGTACGCCTATTAAAACCCCAAGCGGGAATGTCAGTTTATGATCCTTGTTGTGGTTCTGGGGGGATGTTAATTCAGGCGAAGCAATATGTGGAAGAATGCGGTGGTGATGCTAGAAATTTAGCATTATCCGGTCAGGATAATAACGGCGGTGTATGGGCAATTTGCAAAATTAATATGCTGCTGCATGGGATTCGAGATGCAGATATCCACAATGATGATACTTTATTTAATCCCTTGCATATTGCTGACGGTGAACTGATAAGATTTGACCGAGTAATTAGTAATCCCCCTTTTTCGCAAAACTATAGCCGTGAGGGGATGCAATTTCCTGGACGTTTTACGCATGGTTATTGTCCTGAGACGGGGAAAAAAGCAGATTTGATGTTTGCTCAACACATGTTAGCTGTTCTCAAAACTGATGGGATGATGGCGACAGTAATGCCTCATGGGGTGCTATTTCGCGGCGGTGAAGAAAAGAAAATTCGCGAGAGTTTTATTAACAATGATCAATTAGAGGCGGTGATAGGTTTACCACCCAATCTATTTTATGGTACCGGTATCCCCGCCTGTATTTTGGTAATGTGTCCCCCAGGGGCGAAGCCTAGAGAACATCAGGGAAAAGTTTTATTTATTAATGCTGATGCAGAATATTATGCAGGCCGCGCGCAAAATTATTTGCGTCCTGAACATATCGAAAAGATTTGCTGGGTGTTTGAAAATTTTGTGGCTTTACCTGGATATTCGGCTGTGGTAACTGACGAAGAATTAAAAGACAACGATTACAACTGTAATATCCGCCGCTATGCTGATAATGCACCACCCCCAGAACCTCAAGATGTACGGGCGCATTTGTTGGGGGGAATTCCTAAAGTAGAAGTAGAGGCTAAATCTTCTTTATTAGCCGCCCATGGGTTTGATGCAACTAAAATTTTTGTGGGAAGAGAGACCTAACCCCCTACCCCCTTCCCTTTAAAGGAAGGGGGAATTCAAAGCCTCTAACGCCACTTGCTTTAAGTCGGCAAAGCCGCCCAACGCAGTGGCTCCTCCTTGTAGGAGAGAGGTTTGGAGAGAGGTAAATATTTAGTTTTGATGGTGTTTAATTATGACTGCTTTAATTTTACAATTACCTCCTAATCTGCAATTTACTGATGAGGAATTTGCCCAAATTGTCTCTGTAAATAAAGAATTACGGCTAGAGTTAACTGCTGAAGGGGAATTAATTATCATGGCACCTACTGGGGGAGAAACGGGAAACCGGAATTTTGAATTGTATCTTGATTTAGGAGTTTGGAACAGACAAAATAAGCTGGGAAAAGCTTTCGATTCTTCTACTGGGTTTAAACTACCAAATGGGGCAACTCGTTCGCCTGATGCTGCTTGGATTAGGATAGAAAAATGGGAAGCTCTGACACCAGAACAAAGAAAGAAATTTCTCCCTTTGTGTCCTGATTTTGCAGTGGAATTAGTTTCGGAATCTGATGATGTGGAAGATACTAAAGCGAAGATGCAGGAATATTTAGCTAATGGCTTACAACTCGGTTGGTTAATTAATCCTCAAGATAAACAAGTAATAATTTATCGCCCCAATCAAGCACCGGAATTTTTACAATCTCCCACAAGTTTATCGGGTGAAGATGTTCTCCCTGGTTTTATTTTAAATTTACAGCAGATTTTTGCATAAATGACTGATTATCTTGATTTTATTCCGACTATTATTGAGCGTTCTCAAATCAAAAGTTTTATCGAATCTGATGCTGGTGTGCAGCAACAAGAAGGCAAACTTTATAGTGTGTTTGCTGCTTGGTGGCAAGTACACGCCCCTAGTTTGAGTGAGTTGCCGAAAACTCAAAAGGTGATGGAACTCCGGGCTGAGTTTTTGATTTCTTTTGTCGATAGTTTGCAACCTGTGGGATTACTTGACCGTTTTAAAGTGGCGGGTGTGGTTGCTAGTTGGTGGAATGAACAGAGGTATGAACTGAGAACTTTATCAGAGTCAGATTTTGGCGGTTTAGTTGATAGTTGGATTGATACAATTAAAGATGCTTTAGACCAAGATGAGGATGAGAAGAAAAAGCAAGCAAAATTTGACCCTTTAAATCATAAATTGGTGGGGCGATTGATGCCTGATTATTTACAAGATATTGCTGAGGCTGAGGCGAAAATTGCGGAATTAGAACAGCAAAAACAAGCTTTTGAGCAGGGTGAGGAAGCTGAGGCGGATGCTGAGGAAGGGGAAGAATCAGAAGCTGTTAATATTGTCAAGGATTTAGAGATAAAACTTAAGTATTTGAAAAATTTGATTAAAGAGCCGAAGAAAGAATTGAAGATTTTCAAGAAGTCACCTTTATTACATAAGGATAAAATTGCTGAACTTGAGGTTTTTATTCAAGAAAATGAAGCGGAAATTGCTGAGATAGAAGCTCAATTAGAACCTTATAAGGAAATTGTGAAGCAGTTGCGGGATGGTAAGGCAGAATTAAAGAAGTTAAAGGATGAATTGGTGAAGCGTTTGGATGCTGCGCGGGCTGCTTTGAGTGATGAAGATTGTCAGGAGTTAGTGTTAGCAATTTTCAAAGATGGGTTAATTGCTGAATTGGAGCGATATGTTACGGCGCACCGTCAGCAGGTGATTGCGGCGGTAGAAAATTGGTGGGATAAGTATCGGGTGACGTTGCAGGATATTGAGGCGGAACGGGATGCGGCGGCGAAGAAGTTGAATGAGTTTTTGCAGGGGTTGGGTTATGCGTGAGGTTTTGGTTAGGAATGAGGCGTTTAAGGATTCGGCTTTGGGGAAGATTCCGACGGATTGGGAAATATGTACCATAGAGAATAAACTTCAACAAATTATTGATTACCGGGGTAAAACTCCAGAGAAAACTAATTCTGGTATTCCTCTAATTACTGCAAAAAATGTTCGGGACGGATATTTAGATCCAGAACCGCGTGAATATATCGACGAAAAAAATTATGACATCTGGATGAGACGCGGATTTCCAAAATCTGAAGATGTTCTGTTTACAACTGAAGCTCCTTTAGGAAATGTTGCAAGAGTTCCCAGTTATAAAATTGCTTTAGCTCAACGTCTTCTTACACTTCGCGCTAGCCCTGAAGAACTTGATGCTGGTTATTTATTTTGGTTACTGAATTGGTCTGAGTCTCGCCGAAGATTAGAACAAAAATCAACAGGTTCAACAGTATTAGGAATTAAACAATCGGTATTCCGCAAGATTTTCTTCCGATTTCCTTCTTTACCTGAACAGCGACGTATTGCTGAAATTTTGGATACGGTGGATGAAGCGATCGCACGCACATCTTCCCTTATTATAAAACTTAAACAAACCAAAGCCGGGCTACTGCAAGACTTACTCACACGCGGCTTAGATGAAGATGGCAAATTGAGAGATCCACAGGCGCATCCTGAACAGTTCAAAGACTCCGCGCTGGGACGAATTCCGAAGCAGTGGGAAGTCAGAAAAATGGAAGAAATCACGACAAAAATTGTAGATGGAGTACACAAAACACCTGTATATGTCGAATCCGGTATACCTTTCTTAACTGTTGAGAACCTTACTGCTGGTACAGGAATCAGCCTCAAAAATGTGCGTTATGTAACTCCCTTAGATCATGCTGAGTTCACTAAAAGGGCTGATCCCAAATCTGGTGATGTTCTTGTGACTAAAGACGGAACATTAGGCATTGCACGCATTGTGCCTGATGACTTGCCAGAGTTTAGCATCTTCGTATCTGTAGCCCAGTTACGCCCAGATGAAACCTTCGTTCTGCCCTCATTTATATGCACTTTCTTTGATACTGGTGAATATGAACAACAATTGGGATATCGTTCTGCTGGTACTGGGTTAAAACATATTCACCTCGAACATTTTCGGGCTTTTCTATTAGCTGTTCCACCGATACCAGAACAAAGTCGTATTGCTGCCATTATCGACACACACGACAATCGCATCCGCACAGAAGAAGCTTACCTTAACAAGCTCAAACTTCAAAAACAGGGACTAATGCAAGACTTATTAACTGGCAAAGTGCGCGTAAAAAATCTCTAGACATCAACCTTTATTAACCACCTCATAACTAACAGTAGCCTGCTGCTGAGGTTCTAAACTTTTATCTCGATTTTGAAACTCATCTAACAACCGATAGAAAGCATTAAAACCCTCTTGCTCACTTCCACAGTATTATCTTGAGCGATAAAAGCAAATAACTCATCAATATCTTGGTTTGCTCTTGGTGTAATAATAATGCGTCGCGTCATTTCTTTTGCTGGCGAAACCGTTGCATCATTTGAGCGCGTTTTTGTTCCCACCACTCATCTGTCACTTCAATTGGTTCACCACTTTCTAAACCCTCCAACAACATCGCCTCTAACTTCTCTTGATTTGCTTGCTTTTGGGCTTGGCGAACTAAATCACGAATATACTCACTAGCTGTACTGTAACCACCTTTTGCAACCTGCTCATCAATAAAAGCCCGCATTGCATCGGGTAAAGATATGTTAAGCGTCGTCATTGATGCTTTACCTTTTATTTTTCGATATTTATATTATGGCAAAAATTGCCAATATATGCCAAAGTTACTGCTTACTCCTCGATTAGCTATGTAGGTTGGGTTGAGGAACGTAGACGCGGAGCGGCTTCCCGCAGGGTAACCCAACATTTCCGGGGTTTTTTTGGGTTTCACGACGGTAATCCCAACCTACAATTTTTCTTAACTGAACTGTATTGGAATATAAACAAATGCCTACAACATTGATATGGGTAACTTGCCCTTAATTATATTTTATAGTATAATTGTACTATATTGGGCGAAATGATGAGGTTCAAGCAAGGTATGCAGTTCGAGGAAAACGCCGAAATCCTTTACTTTATCAGGTTGGCACTAACTTTTAAGATAATTTGATAATCTTTACAAATAGATTAAAACTCTTATCACATTAAGATTTAAAATTAAAATATCAGTGATTCACCCCAAGGCTGAATTTAGCCGTAGTATAATGCAGAATCCGCTACATTCAACTTGGGGGGAGCTTTGCGTTTTGAATTTAAGAAAAAGAAACTCGAAGCACTTTACACAGAAGAAAAAGATGCTCATAAATACCCAGGTGTGGTTGATGACTTTTTTGAAGTCATGGCGATTATTGACGCTGCTGTAGACGAGCGAGAATTATATGCTCTAAAAGGCTTGAGATTTGAGAAACTCAAAGGGAAACGAGGAAAACAAGGACAACGTTCCTTACGTTTAAATGACCAGTGGCGTTTAATCGTGACAGTGGATGAGGATGAACAGGGACATTACCTCACAATAATCGATATTGAAGATTACCACTAACCGGAGCAGCAGGGGAGACAGCAATATGAGCCAGAAACTAACACCAGCAAGAGTACCAACACCAGGAAAAATTTTAAGTAGAGAATTAGAAGCGCGTGGCTGGACACAGAAAGATTTAGCCGAAATTATGGCTCGTCCAGTTCAAACCATTAACGAAATTATCCGGGGAACTAAGCAAATTACCCCAGAAACAGCTATCGAACTCTCTCAAGCCTTGGGAACTTCCCCTGAGTTCTGGACAAACCTAGAAGCAAAATATCGTCTTCACTTAGCGGGAAAAGAAAAAAAGGAGCAAGATATAAGTCGTAAAAGTCGATTGTATACAATAGCTCCTATCTCCGAACTAATCAAAAATAGATGGATTCAACCAACAGATTCCATTGATGAATTAGAACAACAAATCTGTAATTATCTTGGCATTTCCTGCTTAAATGAAACACCACAGTTAGCAGTTAACTTTCGTTGCTCTGAGCATAGAGAACCAGAAGAAACATCTCGGATAGCTTGGGTAAAACGAGTTGAGTATCTAGCCAAGCAACAAACAGTTGCTAATTTTGACCGCGAGCAACTAGAAACTGCTATACCTGAAATTCTTGCTTGTGCTGAACAAGTAAAAACTATTGTGCGAATTCCTGAATTACTAGCAGATTTAGGTGTACATTTTGTAATCGTGCCTCATCTCAAAAAAACCTATCTCGATGGCGCAGCCCATTACTTGAACGATAAACCAATTATTGCTTTGACCTTGAGATATGACCGTATTGACTCATTTTGGTTTACTCTGATGCACGAGTTAGCACATATTGTTTTAGGGCATGAAGGGATTTATTTAGATAACTTAGATGCTTTAGAAGACAATAATAAAGAGAAAGAAGCCAATCAAAAAGCTGCCAACTGGTTGATAGAACCTCAAGCCTTTACGGTTTTTGTTTCCGGGGTGAAAAAATACTTCTCTCGTCAAGCAATTGAAGAATTTGCTGACACTCATCATAGACATCCAGGTATTATTCTGGGACGTTTGCACCATGACAAATTAGTTGATTATAAAAACTTGAAAGCCTTACTGGTGAAAGTCAGCTCTCTATTGAAAAATTATATTGATAACTAGGTTGACCTAGTAGGTGAACATAATTATGTGTGAATTTAAGCAAGGCAATCTATTAGAAGAGAAAACCGAAGCCCTAGTACAGGTCGGCGGAAATGAGCATACCATTGTAGTGCGAGCAGCGTTCGACTGAGCGCTCACGCCGAAGTCTTGCTCGCGTTTGTCAGCGAGCAAGATGCTCGCACTACTCTAGATTATCAAAATGAATTTATAAAATGGTATGGTTATTTACGCCATGCAGCACTAGTTAACACAGTTAATTGTGTCGGTGTCATGGGTAAAGGGATTGCCTTGCAATTCAAGCAAGCTTATCCTGAAAATTTTCGTCTATATGAACAAGCCTGTCGCGCTGGTAATACCAATTGGAAAAAAGAATGCGACAGATTGTAGGGGCACTGGCAATGCCATGCCCTCTAGAATATTTTGATGTGTCGCAAAGATTATTGAAATTGGTATAAAGTACAGCCAGGACATTACAGCAGTTTTCATGCATTTGAACCACAATCGTAGTAGGGGCACGGCGTCCACAATCTTCTCGTATATACAATAATGTTACTGGTGCCGTGCCCCTACAGTGTGGTCTATTTACCTGAAAATTGCTGTAAGCCAATGATAGAATCAGCCTTCGCTCAACTACCAGATGTACAGGTGATTATTTGTCAACCGTTACCCTTCAACTAGTTAAGCTTGGGGCAAAATATATTAAATATGTCCCTGATGTAAAAACTATCACCATGCCCCAACAAACCCCAGAATATACCCATGTAGAAAAACCCACCATTGAACAACTCACGGGCATGGGATGGCAATATATAGAAGGTAGTTGGGAAAATCCCGCAGTTACCGAACGCGACAACTTTAAGCAAATTCTACTAACACAACGCCTCAAAGCCGCTATCAAACGCATCAACTTAGACGATAACGGTAATCCCTGGCTAGATGATATCCAAATTCAAACCGCAGTCAGTCAGTTAGAACGCTTGGGTGCAAATAGATTAATGGAAGCCAACCAAGCCGCTACAGAATTGTTACTTAAAGGCACCACAATTTTAGGACAAGATGGCAAACAAAACACGGTACATTTTATTGAATTTGACTCCAAATATCTTCACCGCAACGATTTTTTAGTAATTAATCAATACAGAGTAGATCCACCTTGGTTAACAGGTAATCTGGGGTTTATCGTCCCAGATATCGTACTACTTGTTAACGGCATTCCTTTAATAGTAATTGAATGCAAAAGCCCGAATTTAGATAACCCGATAACCGCAGCAATTCAAGACTTATTAAAATATTCCAATCAACGGGGTAGCAGCCAACCAGAAGGCGCAGAAAAATTATTCCACTACAATTTGCTGATGATAGCAGCATCAAGAGGACGGGCGACAGCCGGAACTATTGGCGCAAATTATGAACATTATGTTGAGTGGAAAGATACCATTCCCAGCCCCCAAACGGAAATAGCTGCACAATTAGGCGTTGCTGAATTAAATTCTCGCCAAACTCTCATCGCCGGAATGTTGAACCCCGCTAATATTATCGACATTCTGCATAATTTCACCCTATTTAAAACCAGTGGTGGACGCACTATTAAAATTGTCCCCCGTTATCAACAATATCGGGCAGTTTATAAAGCTTTACACCAACTGCAACACAACCAAACTCGCGCCCAACATGGCACAGATGACCAACGCGGTGGTATTATTTGGCATACCCAAGGCTCAGGTAAAAGCCTAACAATGGTTTACCTAATTCGGAAAATTCGCACCATCCTAGAATTACGCCGTTTTAAAATTGTAGTCGTCACCGACCGCAGAGACTTAGAAAAACAACTTGCAGATACCGCCGTACTCACTGGAGAACCATTACAAAAAGCGAAAACAGTGAGAAAGCTAGAAAAATATTTGCAACAACCAGGTGCTGGCTTAGTCTTTGGAATGATTCAAAAATTTAAAGGTGGCGAAGATTCCGAAGAAGAAGCAGAAATAGCACCAATTCCCAAAAACCTCAATCCTTCCGAAAATATCTTAGTGCTAATTGACGAAGCACACCGTTCTCACGCCAAAACTCTCCACACCAATTTATTAGAAGCCTTACCTAACTGTGTGCGTATTGGGTTTACTGGTACACCCATTGTCAAAGCTGCGAAAAAAACCACGCTGCAAATTTTCGGTTCATTTATTGATGAATATAATATCCGCAAATCCCAAGAAGATAAAGTTACATTACCTATTATCTACGAAGGATTAGAAGCTAGAGGTACTGTAACCCAAGGTGATGACTTAGACCAACTTTTTGAAATTATTTTTGCTGATAAAACCCCAGAAGAACGGGCGCAAATTAAAGCTAGATACGCTACTAAAACCCAAGTTGGCGAAGCGTGGGAATTAATTCAAGCCAAAGCTAAAAGTATGTTGCGTCATTATATTGAGCGCATTTTAGCAGGAGGTTTTAAAGCCCAAGTAGTCGCCTCTACCCGCCTCGCCGCAGTCCGTTATCAAGAAGCATTTGTAGAAGCACAACGAGAAATAGTACAGCAAATAGAACACCGCGCCCCAATTCTGCAAAGTCTTGACGCGGAGACTTTAGAATCGCGTGATGGCGAAACTCGTTTTTTTGCTCAAGCACTCCCACATCTAGAAACCATCCGCAAGCTACAATTTGCGACTGTCATCTCTGGCGATAAGGGAGATGAGAATAGCTGGAAAAAGTGGACGGATAAAAGTCAACAAGAAATTAATATTGAGAAATTTAAAAAGCCTTTAGACCAAGATAGTTTAGCAATTTTAATTGTCAAAAATATGCTATTAACGGGTTTTGATGCACCGTTAGAACAGGTTTTATATTTAGATAGGTCACTCAAAGAATACGAATTACTGCAAGCGATCGCGCGTGTTAACCGAGTATATAATGATAAAAAAACCGAAGGTTTAGTAGTAGATTATTATGGTGTTGATATCGCTGCTGCTCTTTCAGTTTACGAGAATGTTGATACAGAATTAGCTTTGTTTGATATTCGTGCAGAATTACCCAAATTGCGCGACAGACATCAGCGAGTTATTGCTCTATTCACTCAAAAGGGATACACAATTGATGATGTAGATGCTTGTGTAGATTTGCTCAAAGATGAACGGCTCAGAGTCGAATTTAATGATTGTTTTAAAGATTTTCTCAACACACTTGATACAATTCTACCACGACCAGAAGCACGTCAACCATATAATTTTGTACGCGATGCTAAAAAACTGGGCTTTATCAAAAAAGCTGTCGCTGACTTATATCGAGATGAAAAACTAAATATTGTCAGTGCTAAAGAGAAAGTTAGAGCATTAATCGACCAATATATTGAATCCCAAGGTATTGACCTGAAAGTACCACCGATTGATATTATGTCTTTGGATTTTAAAACCCATGTCCAGCGTCATCGCTCAATTAAAGCACAAGCCGCAGAAATGGAATTTGCTGCCCGTCACCATATCAGCATAAATTATGAAGAAGACCCAGTTTACTACAAAAATTTAAGTGAAAAACTGACAGAAATTCTGGAATCTTTAGCTGATAACTGGTCAGAAAAAGTTGAAGCTTTGCGGAAGTATATAGAACAAATCCAAGCTGGTCGTACTACAGATGAGACGGGATTAGATCCCAAAACTCAAATACCATTTCTCAACATTTTAGGAGAACATTCACAAAAACAACTCCCAGAACTTGCTCAAGCAACCGTGGAAATTGTTGCACATATTCGCCAAGAAGTAAAACGGATAAATTGGGGTAGCCAAATAATCCAAGAAGATTTAAGAAAGTGGATAGCAGGCTACTTAGATGATCGTGATTTAGTAAGTTATGACCAATTGGCAGAAGTCGCTGATAAATTAGTTCAGTTAGCTAGGAGAAATCGTGATAATTTAATGGCATGAAAACTATCACCTTTGGCGACCTCAGTTTTGAAATTCGCCACAGTTCCAAACGCCGCACCGTAGGTATTACCGTCGAACGTGACGGTAAATTAATCTTGGCTTCTCCCCCAGAAGTACCAATAGAAACATTAGAAAAAATTGTCAGTGATAAACGTTTCTGGATTTACAGCAAACTTTTAAAGCAAGAATCATTAAATCCTCCAGTTAACGTTAAACAATTCGTCTCAGGGGAAGCTTTTTATTATTTAGGACTTAGTTATCGTCTCAAAATAGTTGAAGAGGCGCAAACACAAGCACTATTAAGACTATTTCAAAGCCGCTTTGAGTTACAACAGCAAGCACAAGCCCAAGGTCGAGAACACTTTATTCAGTGGTATCGCCAACATCTTCAGGTAATTTTAGAACAACAAATCACCGCACTAATTAAACGAGTTACTACTTCACCTCGTTCTATCCAAGTACGCGAGTTAGGTAATCATTGGGCTGCTTGCGGACATAAGGGGGATTTATATTTTCACTGGCGAGTTGCAATGTTACCGCGAACAATGATTGAGTATTTAGCAGTTCATGAATTAGTGCATCTAATTGAACCAAATCACAGCGCTGAATTTTGGCATAGGCTGGAGCGTATTATGCCAGATTATCTTGAAAGAAAGCAGTGGTTAGCTGAGAATGGGGCAATTTATAATCTTTAGAAATCCGGGTTAAGCAACGCCGATATGATCATGGCGACGGTAACGGGGGGATGAGTTCGCTATTCAAAAGCTCACCTGAGCGATCGCAGAGATATCCAAGAGCGATCGCTTAATTATTCACGGAAATTGCTTCACGATTGAGGTAATTGAGAAATTGGCGCGATCGCTTGCTCGTTTTTACCTGAGTTTCCATAGCAAAAATGTTAATTTTTCCAACATTAACTTCATAAGATTTAAACTTTCGCTAACTTAAGTAAAGAATGGAAAATTCTGCCTGAAATATGGATTTAGTCGTCAAAACGTTCTTGTCAGCAATGTTCGCAATCCGGCGCAACAACCGATTTCCACCAGTAGATTCCTCAGATGACCTCAAACAAGGTAACACTGGTTTAGCACTCACCATTTGTGAACAACCGATTGAGCAAATTATGAGAATTCTCCATTGGTAGCTGCATCCATGAAAATCTTGCTTGTAGAAGATGATGATTTATTAATTAAAGTTCTCAGCAGAAATCTGACAACCCATAACTATGTTGTAGATGTGGTTAAAGATGGGGAAATGGGTTGGACTTATGGCTCTACCTTTGAGTATGACCTGATTGTACTAGATATCATGCTGCCGAAGTTGGATGGTATCAGCTTATGCAAGCGCTTCCGCACAAATGGATATAGTTTCCCAATTTTACTACTCACGGCTCAAGATAATATTACCGCCAAAGTTCAGGGCTTGGATGCTGGTGCAGATGATTACATGGTTAAGCCTTTCGACCCTGTAGAATTAATCGCCAGGATTCGCGCTTTGCTGAGGCGTGGTAGTAATAATCCTTTTCCTTTACTGACTTGGGGCGATTTGCTGCTTAACCCCAGTACTTGTGAGGTGACTTATAACGGTCGCCCCCTAAATCTGACCACAATGGAATATGATTTACTAGAACTGTTGCTGCGGGACTGTCAGCATGTGTTCAGCACGGAAGAACTTCTCGATCGGTTATGGTCTTCGGAAGAATTTCCTTCGGAAGCTACAGTCCGTTCCCATATCCGTCGGGTGAGACACAAGTTAGTCGCAGCAGGCGCGCCCCATGATTTTATTGCTACCATGCATGGAAGAGGCTATTACCTAAAAGCCATCAATACAGAAGAATTTTCTACACAATTAGCTACAAATACTAATAGTAATTATACGGCTGAAGAATCAATAGCGGTAGCTGGAGAAAAGTTGAGCGATGGGGAAAATTATCGCCCTGCGAGTGATTACCAGCAACAATATCTCGCCTTTCTCAATGACACGTGGAAGTCTACCAAAGCCAAAACCTTAGACCAGATTGCAGTATTATTACAAACTGTCAGGGACTTACAAGCAAATCAACTTAAAACTCAACAACAAGCACAGGCGCAACAAGTCGCCCATAAACTAGCGGGTACTCTGGGAATTTTTGGGTTAACAAAAACAATTCACATCGCCAGACAGTTAGAGTATTGGTTAGGTGGTAGAGAACCGCTACAACCAAAACACGCACCATTGATGAAAACTTTGGTGATGGCTCTACAACAAGACATTGAACAGACTACACTGATTCAGATGTCGCAAATTCCCAATGGACAATCGCCGTTATTACTAATTTTCAGTTCGGACAGCGAATTTAACCAATCTTTAGCAGATGTAGCAGCAACTAAGGGAATTCGGATTGAGATTGCACCATTGCTAGAGATGGCTAAAACCTTAATAACCACTGAATCAATTTTTGATGCTGTCGGTAAAAATCCTGATGTTGTGCTGTTGCGCTTACCAATTAGTATATCAGATTCAGACAATAATATTTGGGAAATATTGCAGATATTAGCACAACGTTACCCGGAATTACCGATTGTGGTGATGAGCGATCGCAATGAATTAAGCGATCGCTTAGAAGTCATGCGCCGGGGTGGAAAATTGTTTTTAGCCGCGCCAATTTCTGCTGAACAAGTAATTGACACCACAGTCAATTTGTTACGCGGTACGGAAGCAGCCCAGAAAGTCATGATTCTCGACGACGATCAAGAATGGTTACGCACTCTCCCTACTCTGCTCAAACCTTGGGGATTTAAAGTCACAACCCTAGCCGATCCACAACAGTTTTGGACAGTACTGCAAGCAGTCACTCCCGATGCTTTAGTATTAGATGTGAATATGCCACAAATCAACGGCTTTGAACTGTGCCAAATTCTCCGCAGTGACCCCCATTGGCAGCGCTTACCTGTATTATTTCTAAGTGTACTCACAGATGCCGCCAGCCAAAATCAAGCTTTTACTGTGGGTGCTGATGACTATTTGTGTAAGCCAGTCAAGGGAGTCGAACTTGCTAACCGGATTCTGCGACGGTTACAAAGAGTTAAAGCTTGGGCAAGTTAATTATGGGGCATGGGGCATCCTTTCGACTTCGCTCAAGGCGAGTGGGCATTGGGCATTGGGCATTGATTATTCCCCCTTTTCCTTTGATTCTGGACTGTGGACTTTTGACAAGCGCAGCGCAATCAATCCCTAGCGCCGAGAATTTTTAAAGTGGCTTTCTGGGCTGGTGTTAAACCTGTAACGCCTTGAATGTTCATCCCTTCATAAGGACGAGGCGATCGCAAAATTTGTAAACATTCACCTGTAGCAATATCCCAGAGTCTAACTGTCTCATCTTGGGAACCACTAGCCAGGATTTGTCCTTGGGGATGAAATGCGATCGCCCAAATCCAATTACTATGTCCTTGTAGGGTTTGCAGGTATTCCCCGGTTTGACTGTGCCAAATTTTGATGGTTTGGTCGTGACTACCACTAGCAACGCGATCGCCATTGGGGCTAAACTTGACATCAGTGACGGTGGTTTGATGTGACTCTACTGTTTGCCAACTGTTACCTGTGTGAATATCCCAAAACTGAATTTTATATTCTTGATTATCCCCAGTTGCTAAAAGTTGACCGTTGGGATGAAAGGCTACTGCACCAATTAAACAATATTGTCCTGGTAATACTTGTAAATTTTCTCCAGTGGTAGCATCCCATAAATGAATGCTATTTTCCCCCATACTCGCTAAAAATCTCCCGTCTAAACTCCAGACTACAGAAAATACCCAACCTGTATGACCGGTTAACGTGCGCAAACATTGTCCTGTGGCGACATCCCAAATTTTGATTGTCTTATCTGCACTCCCGCTAGCTAGCCTGTGACCGTTAGGACTATAGTTAAGTGCAAAGATAAAGCTACTATGTTCTTGTAAAGTTTTGTCACATTGTCCGCTACTGAGATTCCACAAGCGAATTGAGCCATCTAAACTACCACTAGCCAAAGTATTTCCATCAGTATTGTAGACTAAAGCCATGACATCACGGCTATGTCCTGGTAAGTTTTTAACTAAATTACCCGTTGCTAAATCCCACAATCTAACTGTGTGCCCCGTGCTACTCGCCAGCGATTCACCATCAGGGCTAAAAGCAACTGCACCAGTAAAAATCGGGTAACCTTGGAAAGTTTTAATACATCTGCCTGTATTCACTTCCCATAATCTAATACTTTGGTCTTCTGCACCACTAGCGAGAATGTGTCCATCGGGACTAAAAGCAATTGACCAAACACGGGTGGTGTGACCGGATAGGGTTTTGATACATTTACCTGTATTCAGATCCCAAATACTAATTGTTGCTGCTTCGCCGGCGATCGCTAAAGTTTCGCCATCGGGACTAAAAGCGATCGCCCAAACTAAATCTATCTGCGATCCTTGTAAGGTTTGCCAACATCTACCGGTACTCACATCCCAGAGTTTAACTGTTTTATCTTCGCTACCACTGGCGAGAATTTGCCCATCTGGACTAAAGTTAACTGACCAAATCGCTTGATGGTGTCCGTCTAATGTAGACAAACATTCCCCTGTATTCACATCCCAAAGTTTGATTGTTTGATTTTCGTTACCACTGGCGAGAATTTGTCCATCTGGACTAAAAGCCACCGGGCCAATTTTATGAGTATCTTCTGAGAAAATTTTAATACATTCTCCCCTGTGAATATCCCAGAGTTTAATAGTCTGTTCTCGGCTAGTACTGGCTAAAATTTGATTATCTGGGCTAAAGCTAGATAACCAACTGCGAATGCTTTGTTGATGATAGCTGTGCAAACATTGCCCTGTATTCACATCCCAGAGTTTAATGATGCCATTTTCACAACAACTGGCGAGAGTTTGCCCATTTTGGCTAAAGTTAGCTTGCCAAACCCAGCCTGTATGTCCTTCTAGATGTTGTAGTTGTTGTCCATCTGCAATATTCCACAACCTAACGCCGCCATTAGCATCGCCTGTTACCAAAACTTGACCATCAGGACTGAATTGGAGGGTGAGAATATTCACCAAAGCCTGATGAAAATTAGATTTTCTCAGATCGCTATTGCGAAAGTTTACCTGATACAAGTTGATGTTTTGCAAACAAGCTTGCCAAATGGTTAAACCGGAAAAATCCCAGCCAGTGAAATCAACATTGAGCTGACGCAGGAGGTTAATGGTATTTCCCGCAGCATATCCTGGTATGGTGGCAAATTGGCTGCGCAGTAGAGAAATAATTTCTTGCAATCTTCTGGTAATAGTCGCGGGATTGTTCCAGATAATATTGAGACTGTTCAATATCGGAGCTAAAATCACCCGTTTTTGACTCTCACTCACATAATCCTTCGCCGTTGCTTCCATTAAGGCGTAAGTATTATAGAGGTTAATTTCACCACTGAGAATTTCTTGACAAACTTGTTTAATTAATTTGTCAGTCATGTATTCCATGACTACAGGTTGTTGCGTATAACTACCCGATTGCTGTTCAATCAGCGATCGCCCCTGCAAAGATAAGAGTGCTTCTAATAATTCTCGCTTGGATATTTGGGGGATAATGTCTGCTTCTAATTCGGGGATGGTTACCCATTCTCGTTTAATTGCTAACCAGTACATTAGTTGCTGTTCGTTCACCGACAAGCGACTAAATTGTTGATCTAAAATTTGCCAGATATCACCAAAAACAATGGCTCCTTGGGTTAAAAATGCTTGAATATTGCCATCAAATAGTCGCTGGATTGTAGTTGCGACGATTTTTAAGGCGAGAGGATTACCTGTATAGCGCTGAATTAAATTATCAAATTCATCTGGGGAATTTACCAGCCCTTTGGTGAGGAGGATTTGTCTAGCTGCGACTTCGGGTAAACCGGTTAATTGCAGCGATCGCACTGGTAAATTATCTCCTTCTCTGGCGGTAAAGCCAATGGGTTTTTCCCGACTGGTAATCAGCAAGCAACTTTCATGGCGTTCATCTCCTACTCGGCGCAAAAGTTGTCCGTATCCTTCATATCCCAAACGATAGCGTCCGGATCTAGTTCCAGTCGCTAACACCGACTCCACATTATCCAGCACAATTAAACAGCGTTGAGCCGCCAGATAATTCATTAAGCCGGCAATTTGCGCTTCTACAGTTTCTGGGATATTGACAGCTTCTCCCTCAGAAACAAAAGCAATGATATCTTTGAGCAATTCCACAATTGGTGGCGCATTCCGCAAACTACGCCAAATCACGTAATCAAAATTATCTTGCAGCTGTTCTGCTAACTTGACAGACAAAGCTGTTTTGCCAATTCCACCCATTCCCAATAAAGCCAGCAAGCGACATCGATCTTTGAGAATCCATTGTTGCAGTTTGCTTTGTTCTATCCTGCGTCCATAAAACACAGACACATCTATCGCTTCGCCCCAATCTTGGTGCAGTGAGGTTTTTGGCTGTTTTTCTCCCACGGGATTCTCTATGAGAGTCGGAACTGATACTTCTGCTGGTTGCAGATTTACATATCGTCTTCTTAAGACAGATTTAATATTACTTTTATTGACATTTTCCCCTAATGCCCTTGAGAGCATCTGCCATAATCTATATCCTACATCGCGGATATAATCATCATCATAACCAGATCTTTCGGCAATCTGTGCATAAGTATATCCTTCCCAAGATTGACGAAGTACTAGTTCTTGAATATCACTTAAATGCTTCTGCTGTAATACTAGATCTAATACCAGCATTGCTTGCTCAAACGTCAATTGTGTAGCTCCTACAAGCTCCAGGAAATAAAGAATATCATCTCGGAATTAACCAGTAAATTAGCATAGTAAAGCTGATTTTAAATCCTTTTTAGTTAATTAAATCGATTTTTTGATTAAACCTGATTTTTTATGATTTTTTATGATTTTTTTGCCATACCAATTTACGGCTGAGTTCGTTGCAGCAGATTGTATTCTTTAGATACAATATTTATCTGCAAGTTTGGCTAAACTTTGTAAATTTTATTACAGTTACTATAAAAAGGATAAATTTGATTTTTTATTGGTAAATATCAAGCATTATAAATACATAATTAAATATTTTTTCTCGTAAATAAAAGGGTTTAATACCCCTAAGTCTATAGGTAGTATCATTTTCAGACGGGGTTTAAATCCCCTTAGGAAAATGTCTTTCATTTTGAATAATTCATGAAGCTCTCATTACAAGTTGTGAATTTGGAATTTTTGACTCATTTATCGCTATATAGATATACCTCTAATAAGCGAGAAAGAAATTAATTCAGATATGCTCGATTATGATGCCATCATAATTAAGAGAATTGGAAATAAATCTGTTATCTTCACCTCTAAATAAATTCAACTGTTATAATTAGCAAAAAATTTTCGTAATCAACAGACTGCTTGCAAAAGTCTTTATTCTTAGCTTCTTGTTTGCGTCTACCCTGGGGGAACAATTCCGTCGAATGCGTCTTTGCGTGAGACAAAAAGATATTTATGCAAGAAGTCTAATTAAGAAAACAGCCTATTAATACAGTTAATTGCAGTCAACAACAAACTCCAAAGGAGAGCAAATAATCAAATTTACTTATTAGTGAGGACGAGCCGGGAATTGAAAAATTGCAATTTTTGACAGTTGAGTTATACCGCTCAACTGATGTATAGCAATCCTAAATCATTTGTGAAATTTACCAATTCTCAGTTTTTTCTCTTATCCTTGGCGTACTTGGCGTCTTCTCTGCGAGACGCTGCGCGTTGGCGGTTCATTAAAAAAATATTTTCACAACTCAGATAGGATTCTTATATTACTGCGTTCTCAAGTTAGAAAAAGCTAACTCATGGGCATACTAATATTATTAAAACCATTAAGCAAAAGTAATTTTGCAGATGAGGTAAGTACAATATGAGATTGGGGCTGAATTTCGGATGCAAGATTTTAGGATATCAAGTTGTCGAACAACTGCACGTTAGTTCGACAACGATTGTCTATCGTGGTATTCGAGAGACAGACCAACAACCTGTAATTATCAAATGTCTCAAATCTGATTATCCAACTTTTGGGGAAATGTTGCAGTTTTGCAACCAGTACAAAATTGCTAAAACCCTTGATTTTCCGGGAGTAGTTCGCCATTACAGTTTAGAAGCATACGACCATAGTTATGCATTAGTAATGGAAGACTTTGGTGGTATTTCTCTCCGGGAATATACGAAAATCCAGCCTTTAGAACTCAGTGAATTTTTAGCGATCGCTGTGCAAATCACTGAGATTCTCCAACAAATTCACCAACGGCGGATCATTCACAAAGATATTAAACCAGATAATATTCTCATCAATCCCCAAACTAAAGAAGTTAAACTCATAGATTTTAGTATCGCTTCTGTACTACCCAGAGAAACTCAAAAGATTAAAAACCCGAACCTGCTGGAAGGAACCCTGACTTACATTTCGCCTGAACAAACAGGAAGGATGAACCGGGGAATTGACTATCGCAGTGATTTTTATTCCTTGGGAATTACTTTTTTTGAATTGCTGACAGGTCAACCTCCTTTTATGACTGCCGATCCAATGGAGTTGATTCACTGTCATTTAGCCAAACAACCCGCGCCTTTAGAACAATTTAAAATTCGCTGGCAAAAAGTAAATTCAGCCATAACTCCACCACAAGATTGGCCTAACTGTGCCACCAATTCCCAGTATAAAATTGAAGCCATTCCCCAACCAATAGCAGAGATTATCTGGAAATTGCTGGCGAAAAATGCGGAAGACCGCTATCAAACTGCATTAGGATTAAAACAAGACCTGCAAATTTGTTTAACCCAATGGCAACAGACAGGAAACATTGCCCCATTTGCTATTGGTAAACTTGATGTGAGCGATCGCTTCTCGATACCAGAAAAACTCTATGGTCGTCACGCTGAAGTCCAAACTTTACTAGATGCATTCGATCGCGTAGTTCATAGTAACCACCCACACAGCGAATTAATTTTGATTGCGGGGATGTCGGGAATCGGTAAAACAGCCGTTGTCCACGAAATCCACAAGCCCATTGTCAGACAAAGGGGTTACTTTATCCAAGGTAAATTTGAGCAATTTCATCGTAACATTCCCTTCTCGGCATTTGTCCAAGCATTACGCGACTTGATGCGACAACTGCTAGCAGAATCAGATCTGCGTCTAGAACAGTGGAAGCGGAAAATTCTTGAGGCTGTGGGCGATCGCGGCCAAGTAATCATCGAGGTAATTCCCGAACTAGAATTGATTATTGGTCAACAACCCCCAGTACCAGAACTATCGGGAACCGCAGCGCAAAATCGCTTTCATCTGATATTACAAAAATTTATTCAAGTTTTTACTCATCCCCAACATCCTTTAGTCATTTTCTTAGATGATTTGCAATGGGCGGACTCAGCTTCACTGCGATTAATGCAACTATTAATCAGCGCCGCAGATACAGGTTATCTTTTACTCATCGGGGCTTACCGCGATAACGAAGTCTCTTCCATTCATGCGCTGATGTTAATGCTGGATAAAATTAGTAAAACCACAGCGATCGTCCAGACTATCAGCCTCAATCCCCTGAAACTCAGCGATATTAATCAGCTAATTGCAGACACCCTCACCTGTCCCCCAGAAAAAGCCGCACCCTTAGCCGAATTAGTTTATCAAAAAACCAACGGCAATCCGTTTTTTACGCAGCAATTTCTTCAGTTATTATATGCAGAAGAATGTATTATTTTTAATAAAAATACTGGTTACTGGCAAGGTAATTTACCACAAATTCGCGCCCTCGCCCTCACAGATAATGTGGTGGACTTTATGGTGCAGCAAATTCAGAAATTACCCATCCCTACCCAAAGAGTTTTACAACTCGCAGCTAGCATGGGTAACGTTTTTGACATTGCTACCTTGGCGATTGTTTACGAAAAATCTCAGCTAGAGACAGTTTCTGACTTATGGAAAGCCATACAAGCCGGATTAATTCTCGCCGTTAACGAAGTTTGCAAATTTTTTGTCGATCCCGACTGTGAAAATACTATTTGTCAATTACCCCTGACACCTCACCCCTTACCTCAGTACAAATTTTTACACGATCGCGTCCAACAGGCGGCATATGCTTTAATTCCGGAGACAGAAAGACCGGCTACTCACCTGAAAATTGGACAACTACTGCTAGATCGCACTCACATAACCGAAGCTAGGGAAAAACTCTTCCCGATTGTCAATCAATTAAATATCGGTAAAAATTTAATTTGCGAACCTACCCAAAAACATCAACTAGCGCAACTCAATCTTCAAGCCGGATATCAAGCCAAAAGCGCCACAGCCCATAGCACCGCCTTAGAATATTTCACCACAGGGATTAATTTACTACCTGGAGATGGCTGGCAAACCCAATATCAACTTACCCTAGAACTTTACACAGCAGCCCACGAAGCCGCTTATTTAAGTGGTAATTTAGAGCAAATGGCGAACTTAGCCGCAGTGATTGGAGAAAATGCTCATAGCCACTTAGATACAGTCAAAATTACCGAAATTCAAATTCAAGCAGCACAAGCACAGCACCAACCAATTAAAGCATTAGAGATGGCGCTGAAGTTCCTCCAACCCTTAGGGATCGCTTTTCCCGAACAGCCTGGTGAATCAGATATTGTTCAAGGATTTGCCCAAACTTCAGCGATTTTAGCCCAGAGGCAACCGCTAGATTTAGTTAATTTAGCGCCAATGACCAACCCGGAAAAATTAGCCGCCATGCGCATTCTGGCTGCTGTTTCATCTTCTGCTTATGTTGCAGTACCGGCATTATTTCCCTTAATTATTTTGGCGCAAGTCAACTTATCTGTGGAATATGGCAACACTCCCACCTCTAGCTATGGCTATGGCTGCTACGGACAGTTGTTATGTGGGTTACAAGGAGATATTCATTCTGGCTACCAATTTGGCCAGTTAGCGCTGAAACTCCTAGAAAAGTTTCCCGCAGCCGAACAAATCGCCAAAACCTATGGAGAAGTCAGTCTAGGAACCTTGCATTGGCAAGAACCGGTGAGAAATAGCTTATCTTTGTTAACAGAAGGCTACCAAAGCGGACTAGACACAGGAGATTTACTTTGGGCGGGTATTTGTGCGATCGCTTATGTGATGCATTCTTGGTTAGCTGGAGAAAATTTAACCGATCTTCATCGAGAAACTAGGAATTTAATCGCTCAGTTAAGTCTCAGCAAACAAGCCGCATTGGTAAATCAAATTGCCATTTTTCAACAAGGAATTGTAAATTTATTAGAGCAGACAGCAGCACCTTGGCAGTTACTGGGCGAGGTATTTCATCAAGAACAAATGCTGCCCATTCTCCAACTAGGTAAAGATAAAACAGCCTTATGCTATTTTCATAGCAATCAACTGTTTCTCAGTTATTTATTTGGAGAGTTTGATTTAGCAATTAGCGCCGCGATCGCTACAACAAATTACTTAGATGCCGCCACTGGATTATTTATCATTCCTAGTTTTTATACTTATGATTCTTTAGCCCATCTGGCAATTTATCCACAAGTTAATTCAGATGAGCAACAACAGATTTTACAGCGAATTACTAGCAACCAAAAACAACTGAGAAATTGGGCAGAACATGCCCCAGCTAATCATCTGCACAGATTTTATTTAGTAGAAGCAGAACGCTATCGCTTACTGAATAATAAAGCTGCTGCCTTGGAATTTTATGATTTAGCAATTACCACAGCCAAAGTTAATCAATACCCCCATGAAGAAGGTTTAGCTAACGAATTAGCCGCAAAATTTGCTTTAGGTTGGGGAAAAAATAGCCTAGTTCAAGACTATATGATTAACGCCTACTATTGCTATGCCCGTTGGGGAGCAAAGGCAAAAATTAAACAATTAGAAGAATGCTATGCTCCTTATTTAAAGCCGATATTGCAATCAGAAACTCTGAATTTTTCCTCAGAATTAACTATTCCAGTTGTCGATAATTTGATAACTGAACATGACAGCCATAGTCAGAATTCTCAATCTAGCAGTAATAGTCTATGTGCAGCCTTAGATTTAGCTACTGTGCTGCAATCTTTTCAGATGATATCTAGCGAAATTCATCTTGATAAATTACTAGCTACCCTGCTGCAAGTAGTTCTAGAACATGCCGGCGCAGATAAATGTGCTTTACTCTTACAAAAAGAAGATAGGTTAGTCATAGAGGCAACTATAACTATAGGAGAAAAACCTGTAGTATTGCAATCGCTGTCTTTAGAAAGAAGTCAAGAATTGCCGATTTTATTAATTAATTCAGTCAAAAGAACCCTACAACCTTTAGTATTAATTGATGCTAATGATAATTTTGGGCTAACAGCCGATCCCTATATTTTGCATCAGCAGCCTAAGAGTATTTTATGTACCCCAATTATGCATCAAGGTAAATTATTGGGGATTTTGTATCTAGAAAATAATTTAATCACGGGAGCATTTACAAGCGATCGCGTTGAAATCTTGAATCTCCTCTGTACCCAAGCCGCGATTTCCTTAGAAAATGCTCGCCTTTACCAGCGATCGCAAATTTACAGCCGACAATTAGAGTTATATTTAGAGGAATTGCAAGCCAGTGATACCCGGTTTCAGAATTTAGCTAATAACATTCCTGGGATGATTTACCAATTCCGGTTATCTCCTGACGGTACAAACTCCACACCCTATGTCAGTTGTGGTTGCGCGGAACTATTTGAACTACCACCAGATGAAGTCATAGCCGGGAAGTATAATCTTTACTCCTATAATCATCCTGAAGATATGACACAATTGGCAGAGTTAATTAGCCAATCTGCTGCCAATTTAACTCAATTTAAACATGAATGGCGAATTATCACCCCTTCAGGAAAGCTCAAATGGATTCAATCTGTAGCACAACCGCAACCGCAAAAAGATGGCTCGATTATTTGGGATGGAATTGTCATTGATATTAGCCATCGCCAATTTGCAGAAGCCCAAGCCCAACAAAAAGCCCAAGAGTTAGAAGCAGCTATGCAAGACTTGCAACAAACCCAATTACAATTAATTCAGAATGAAAAAATGTCTGCATTAGGTAATCTGGTTGCTGGTGTCGCCCATGAAATTAATAATCCTGTGGGGTTCTTAGTCGGTAACTTACAACCTGCCAAAAATTATATTCAAGACCTTTTAGGCTTACTAGATTTATATCAGCAACAGTTTCCCGATCCCGGTCAAGAAATTCTTGATGAAGCTGAAGCCATCGACTTAGAATATATCCGTGAAGATTTACCCAAACTCATAGACTCGATGAAACTGGGTATCGATCGCATTCGCAGTATTAGTAACAGTCTGCGCACCTTTTCCCGCGCCGACCAAGATTATAAAATTCCCTTTAATATTCACGAAGGCATTAACAGCACCATTTTAATTCTTAAACATCGCCTCAAAGCTAACGAACACCGTCCCGCCATTGATGCGATGAGAAACTTTGGTAATTTACCTGCGGTGGAATGTTTCCCCGGACAACTCAATCAAGTGTTTATGAATATTTTGGCTAATGCTATTGATAGTATAGAGGAATTGAATCAACAACGCAGACAAGGTAAATTTCGTCCCCATTCCCCGCAAATTGTCATTAACACAGAACTCGTACCAGCTGGAGAAACTTTTTCTACCCCCCATGCGATCATTCGCATTAAAGATAACGGTATTGGGATGAGTGAAGCAGTCAAAAACCGGATCTTTGAGCATCTATTTACTACCAAAACCGTAGGTAAAGGTACGGGTTTAGGATTAGCGATCGCTTGGCAAATTATAGTTCAAAGACATCAGGGAACTATCTCTGTAGAATCAACCCCAGAACAAGGGGCTGAATTTATCATTTCTCTGCCAGTAAAAGCCGATAATACATAAACAAACCCGATATAAGCTAATGCAAATCTAAATTGCAAGGACTGTCAACAGTCAAACGTCAACAGTCAACAGTCAAACGTCAACAGTCAACAGTCAAACGTCAACAGTCAACAGTCAAACGTCAACAGTCAACAGTCAACCGTCAACCGTCAACAGTCAACAGTCAACCGTCAACCGTCAACCGTCAACCGTCAACCGTCAACAGCCCTCACAATGGATTGTGCAACTTAAAAGCAGATTAGCTTATCCAGAAACTTGATCCCAACAATAGCTGTGAGTATTAAGTTAATTTTTGCTGTGAAATTTTGCGAAAAATGGGTGAGAAACTATACCAGAAATCTAAATTATTGGGATAAACTGTTGCCATTATGTGAGGAGTAAACAATGGTTAATCATAAGCTGGGACGCTTATTCTCAGTCGGGTTTATCAGTTTTTGTTTTTGTTTAGGTATGAGTATCGGAATTATCATCCGGTTTGGGCAGATACAACGCTCGAATGCTGCTACCACACCTGCGGAAAATTTACCATTTCCCTTTGCTATTCCCGAAAATCAAGAAGAACCTGGAGATACCATCACGATTAAAGCTGTCGGAGATGTAATTCCCGGTACAAATTTTCCTAACTACAGATTGCCAAAATTTCGCGATGAATTAATTCCCAAATCTGTGAGAGGTTATCTACAAGGCGCTGACATTTTATTTGGGAATTTTGAAAGTAGTTTAACTACCTATCCCTACAGTTCTAAAGATATGAGCCAAGGACAAATTTTTGCCTTTCGCTCTCCACCTAGTTATGCACAGTTATTTGCAGATGTTGGCTTTGATGTTTTCAATTTAGCTAACAATCATGCAATGGATTTTGGCCCTATAGGCTTTCGCGATACGGTGAAAAATCTCAACGCTGTAGGCATTGAAACTTTAGGACATAAAAATCAAATTCTCTATTCACAAACTAATAATATCCCTGTAGCAATGATCGGATTTACTACATATAATATGTACAATTCCGTTCACGATTTAGCAGCAGCTAAAGCTCTGGTATTAGAAGCAAAAAATAATGCCAATATTGTGATTGTCTCCATGCAAGCAGGTGCTGAAGGTACAGGTGCGCTACATGTCAAAGATGAAACCGAGTTTTTCTATGGCGAAAATCGCGGTAATTCGATGCAGTTTGCTCGGACAATGATTGATACAGGCGCAGATTTAGTTATCGGACACGGGCCTCACGTTCCTAGAGCTATAGAAATTTATAAAGGAAAACTCATCGCCTATTCTTTGGGTAACTTTTTAGGCTATCGCACTTTGTCTACAGCTGGTGAAACTGGTTACTCGATGATTTTAGAAGCAAAACTCAACTCCCAAGGAGATTTAGTCGGCGGTAAAATTATTCCCGTACATTTAGATCGTCAAGGTATACCGAGAATCGATCAGCGTTTTCGGACTGTCGGATTGCTGCGTTATTTAAATAAAAAAGCTTTTCCCGAAAATCAAGTGAAGATTAATAAAAAAGGGGAAATTGTGGTGATGAATACAAAGTAATACTAATTTACAATTCAACATTAACAAAGCACATTAACGCCCTCATCCTCAAGGGTGGGGCTATAATTACAAAGCCTGTAAAAGCAGGCTCGATTATATACGTCTTCATATTGAATTGGTATTATTAGGTTAGGGTGAACTATGCCCACCCTAACTACATTGAACCTATATTGAATTTGACAGTGTAAAATCATTTATTCAAACGTAAAAATCGGAATTTATCTGGCAATCAAAATCTACATACCTTAAATCTTTCAATATTTCTCTAGATCAACAGATTAATTCATTGGCAGGAAATTCCTTGAGAATCCGTTTCAGAGAAGTAATTTCAATCCAGTTCATCGCATGAGATATATCTACCCATTGCCGTTGCCTATGCCCTGCTTCTGGGTAATCTTCACACAATATTTCTACTGGTAATAAATACATATTAACGCGGTAATTTTTACCACGTTTACGATATTTATAAGTACCAATTTTGCGATCGCTTACAGTTCCAATGACGCCAGCCTCTTCCCAAGCCTCTTTAGCGGCTGAATCTGGCGGACTCATCCCATTGGGAATATCGCCTTTTGGCATTACCCATTTACGGCGATCGCGGCTGGTAATTAACAATACCTCAATTTTGCCATCTTGCACTCTATAAGGAATTACCCCAGACTGCTTTGATACCTTGTTGATTTTTGAACTCATGTGGTTTGCATCCTATGGTTTCATGTAGCTGTACTTATTGGTAACGGCTGTTAGCCAAAGAATCGGGACGAATGAGGGAAAAAATTAGTGCCATTTAGCCCTTAAGGCTCATATTAACTATTTTTTCTCCACTAAATTGCTATATGAGTAATAACTATTTCACCTTTTCACTTTTGTGTTGTCAATTAGTGATTTAAGGGATACGTAATTAAGTAAAGATGAAATTGTCAGTATGCCTAAGTACCGGAGGATAGATAAAGGTTTTGGGAGGGTATGGGGCATTGGGCATCCCTTCGACTTCGCTCAGGGCGAGTGGGCATTGGGCATGGGGTATGGAATATTTCTTGATAAGCTTCGGTTAGCGAGGATTGCCAAAGCCTTACTCCTTATTTCCCAGCATCGAGAACTACCTCCAGCAACTAGGGAATATTAAAATACCATATATAAATCACAACAACGATTTGTGATGTGAAAAATCGCTAACATATATTTTAGACTCTGTCAAAGTGCGCACAAGATTCTGTAAACTAAATAACTGGAAATGCTTTACAGGCTTCCCATATCGGCGGCGGCTTTGAAGAAAGCAGCAAATTGATTAAGAAAAATTTATGTCGCTCATAGTTCAAAAATACGGTGGTACTTCTGTTGGTTCGGTAGAACGCATTCAATCTGTAGCCCAAAGGGTTTATCAGACTGTTACAGCCGGAAACTCTTTGGTAGTGGTAGTTTCCGCAATGGGTAAAACCACTGATGGGTTGGTGAAGTTGGCTAATGCTATCTCTGCTAATCCTAGCCGCCGCGAGATGGATATGCTGCTTTCAACTGGGGAACAGGTAACCATTGCTTTGTTAAGTATGGCGTTGCAGGAAATTGGACAGCCAGCGATTTCCATGACTGGGGCGCAGGTAGGCATTGTTACCGAAGCTGAACACACCCGCGCGCGGATTTTGCACATTGAAACCGATCGCCTGGAGCGTTATTTAAATCAAGGCAAAGTTGTTGTTGTAGCTGGATTTCAAGGTATCAGCAGCACGGGAGAATTAGAAATTACGACTTTGGGCAGAGGTGGTTCGGATACCTCAGCAGTAGCCTTAGCTGCGGCATTACGGGCTGATTTTTGTGAAATTTATACAGATGTGCCAGGGATTTTAACTACAGACCCCCGTTTGGTTCCCGAAGCTCAATTGATGGCGGAAATCACCAGCGATGAAATGCTAGAACTGGCGAGTTTGGGCGCTAAAGTTCTCCATCCCCGCGCTGTGGAAATTGCCCGGAATTACGGCGTTCCCCTCGTAGTTAGATCGAGCTGGACTGACGATCCGGGGACTTGGGTAACATCACCTAAACCTCAAGGGCGATCGCTCGTTAATTTGGAAATCGCCAAAGCGGTGGATGGGATAGAATTTGATACCAATCAAGCGCGCGTAGCTTTGTTGCGCGTACCCGATAAACCAGGGGTTGCCGCTAGGTTATTTGGAGAAATCGCTCGTCAAAATGTAGATGTAGATTTAATTATCCAATCGATTCATGAAGGTAATAGTAATGACATTGCCTTTACCGTGACAACACCAATATTAAAGCGGGCGGAAGCAGTAGCGGCGGCGATCGCTCCTGCACTGCGCAGTCACCCCCACGCGCCAGCAGAAGAGGCGGAAGTGATGATAGAGCAAAATATCGCCAAAGTCAGCATTTCTGGCGCAGGAATGATTGGGCGTCCCGGTGTAGCGGCGCAGATGTTCGCTACCTTAGCCGAAGCTGGGGTGAACATTCACATGATTTCCACCAGCGAAGTCAAAGTGAGTTGCGTTGTCGGAGCGGAAGAATGCGATCGCGCTGTGGCAGCGTTGCGCAGTACTTTTGAAATTGCAGAGGATGAGGGAAGAGGGAGACAAGGGGAACTGATACAAGAAACTTCTCCCTCTCCTGCGGTTCGTGGCGTGGCTTTGGATATGAACCAAGTTAGGCTGGCGATTCGGCAAATACCCGATCGCCCTGGAATGGCGGCGAAAATATTTGGCTTATTGGCGCAGCATAACATTAGTGTGGATATGATTATTCAATCCCAACGCTGTCGGATAGTTGATGGGATTCCCCGGCGCGATATTGCTTTTACTGTGGCGCGGATGGATGGGGAAAACGCCCAAAAAATGCTAGCGCAAGCGGGTACAGAGTTAGGCTGGGGTGAAGTTGTACTCGATAGTGCGATCGCCAAAGTGAGTATCGTTGGTTCTGGAATGGTAGGACATCCTGGTGTGGCGGCGAAAATGTTTGAGGCGCTATCGCAACATCAAATTAACATTCAAATGATCGCTACCTCAGAAATCAAAATTAGCTGTGTTGTTGCGCAAGAACAAGGTAGTAAGGCTCTGCAAGTGATTCATGAAGCTTTTGGGCTGGCTGGTAGCGAGAAATTTGTCGTTCCCGCTTAGAATTGCAGAATGCAGGTGAATTAAGGGCTGTACATCGATGCTGTACGCCCTTTTTAATTCAATCAGGGTGGGGTTTTTCGCGATGAAAAATGCGATCGCTAACGCAGATATCAATACAAGAATTTGTAGGGATGAGAAATTCGCCCTTACACCTGTTTTTCTATCATCCATAAAGCAATACGGTTCAGTTAAGGATAAACGTAGGTTGGGTTGAGGAACGAAACCCAACATTTTCGCCGATTTGTTGGGTTTCACTTCGTTTAACCCAATCTACGCGGTTTAAGGTTTTTGACGCTAACTGAACGGTATTGATCCATAAAGTTAAATGGTATTAGTTGTTTTTAGGACTTACACAGTGTCAGATATTTTTCATGCTTTTTGTCAATGGTCAATAGTCCATAGTCCAAAAACCTGAATTTTGACCATTGACCATTGACTTTTGACTTTTGACCACCCTTGTGAGGGTTTTTGTGTTCGGTGCGTAAATCCTAGTTTTGTTCTCAGTATTTAGAGCTAATTGATATTAATTCTCTATAGTCTCATCATTAATTTATTCACTATCTTTGAGAAAATTCATATTACATTTCGTAACACGCTACCGGTGAGTTTGGGTGGCTGAATTACACTTGAATTTTTTGAGAATCTCTTGTATAAATCAACTAATACTAGGGTATTTTATGTTTTTATCTATACAAATAATTTTGGATGCATTTAACCAGTATTTATACACAAGCTATAATCAGATAATTCTGGATACAACTATGATTTGTTTTCATGAATAGTTACCTTCTAGATGCAAGATACCGAATTTTAGCAGTGCTGAGTACGGAGGAATTGACTCAAACCTATTTGGTTGAAGATAGTAATCTTCCCGAAAGTCAATTTATCTTAAAGCAACTACGCCCTGCTAATAATAATCCTCAAGAGTTAAATATATTGCGGCGCTTATTTAGAGGTGAAGCAGAAACTTTAGAAAAACTGACTCACGCACATAATCAACTGCAAAAATTAGCTACCTATTTTGAAGAAAAGGAAGAGTTCTATTTAGTGCAAGAATTCATTCCTGGTAATCCTTTAACTGAGGAAATTTTGCAAGGAATACCTTTAGAGGAAGAGCAAGTTATTAACTTATTATTAGAATTATTAGAAATTTTAGCATTTGTTCATAGTTATGAGGTAATTCACCAAGATATTCAACCGTCAAATATTATTCGGCGCGATGCAGATAATAAATTAGTGTTAATTGACTTTAGTTCTCCTAGAGAAATTGTGACTACAACCATGGGTAACCTTGAATATATACCCATAGAACAATTACAAGGTAATCCACAATATAATAGCGATATATATGCTTTGGGAATCATGGCGATCGCTGCATTGCAGGGATTGACAGAAGATGAATTAACTATATTAATCAGCAACAAAAATGTACTCACTGGTGAAATTATTTGGCGTAATAACATGCCGCAAATTAATCAAGAACTAGCCAAAATTATTGATAAAATGATACGTTTTGATTATCGCAAACGTTATCAATCAGCTAATGAGGTAATAGATGACCTCAAACAGATAAATGATGATCAAGAAGCTCAAGAAGAACCCAAACCAGAAAAACAAAAACTGCAAAAACCTTGGTTATTACTCACAGGAATTGCTAGTTTTCTCGCTCTTGGTACAGCAGCCTGGTTTTTTTTCACGCCAAAACCTGTAGGCGATGCCAAGTTATTATATTTGCAGGGAGTAGAAAAGTATGAGACAAATGACTATCAAGGAGCAATAAAAGACTTTACACAAGCACTGGAAATTGATCCTAAAGATGCTAAAACTTATAATGCACGAAGTGATGCTTTTTATCAATTAAAAGATTATCAAAAAGCCCAATTAGATGCGAGTAAAGCAATTCAGCTTAATCCAAAAGATGATAATGCTTATTATGACCGAGGGTTTTCCTATTATCAATTAGGTAAATATAAAGAAGCGATCGCCGATCATAGCAAAGCAATTCAACTCAATTCCAAAAACCCCTATACTTATTATGGGCGGGGTTTAGCTTATGTAGGGCTAAAAGATCCGCAAAAAGCGATGGTGGATTTTAATAAAGCGATCGCCTTACAACCCAACTATAGCGGCGCTTATTTACAACGGGGTATTTTACGCCGTCGTTTAGGACAAACCCAAACCGCAATTCAAGATTTTGATACCACAATTGAGATGAATCCCCATGATGCTCAAGCTTTTTTACAAAGAGGTTTAACACATTTTGCGAATAACGATAGAGAGTTAGCGCTGAAAGATTACAACAGTGCAATTGAGTTAAATCCCAAATATATAGAAGCTTACCTCAATCGGGGAGATATTTATAGTGAATTGGGCAAGAATCTCGAAGCAACTGAAGATTACAATAAGGCACTAGAATTAGATCCTAAATCATTTCTAGCTTACCTACATCGAGGAATGCACCGCTTTTCTCTCGGCAATTATCAAGGTGCCATTGCCGATTATAATGAAGCAATTAAGCTGAATCCGAAAAATGGCACAGCTTATAATAACCGGGCAAATGCATATTTAGAAAGTGGAAATAAAAAAGCAGCAATTGCAGATTACACTAAAGCGATCGCAGTTAGACCGAATTATGCTTTAGCTTACTACAATCGCGGTTTGGTGCGGGTTAAAAACGGCGATAAAAAAGGCGCGATCGCTGATTTTCAACAAGCAGCCAAAATCTTTAAACAGCGAGGACAAACAACTAGTTATCAAGATGCTCAAAGAGAAATTAAAAATTTACAAAAATAGCCTGTTTATTAAAGAGGGAACAGGGAACAGGGAACAGGGAACAGGAAACAGAATATTTTGGATGGGGATTTAAACCCCACCCAAAATTTGCTAATTATAGAAGTAGGGGACATCCAATTTTTTAAATACCCAATCAATTTGTAGTGCGAGCGTCTCGCTTGCTTTAGAACTAGGGGCGAGGTTTTGAACCTAGCTTTTTCCTATCAATTTGTAGTGCGTAAAGCCTTCTCTTCTCCCAAGGGGAGACGCTACGCGAACGAGACGCTACGCGAACGAGACGCTACGCGAACGGCATAGCTTCGCTTAACGTGAAGCTATGCTGAAGGACAAACGTCTCGCACGATGAGCGAACAACAGCGAGCAAGACTTCGGCGTGAGCGCTCAGTCGAACGCTGCTCGCACTACGGAATATGGGTAATTTATTTTTTGTAAGGGGAGCATCCCAAATGTGCAAAAACGCCCTCACCCTATAAGGGTGGGGCTAGAAATACGAAGCTTGCAAAGGTAGGCTATCAAACTTTTAGCCTGCTTTTGCAGGCTTGATTACGAATTATTAATTATTAGCTTGGCTTTTTAATTGCTCAATTACTGTAAACCGAATATCGCGTTTTTCTGCAATTAACTTAATTCCCGGTTGTTGTAAATTAAAAAAATCTAATCCTTTTTCTTTACCGCTAATTAAAAATTCTGTAGTCGCGATTTTGTAAGTTTTGTTAGCATCCAGAATTTTACCGTTAATTAACCAATTTCCAGAGCTTGAGTCTTGAGTAACTTTGGCTGTATGCAAATAGCCACCATTACCTTTATTAGCTTTTCCCTGCTCTAATACTCTTTGTAATAGCGCACCATTTATCTCTATTGCTACAACTTTACCACCAAAAGGTAAAATCCGAATGACATCATATTGGGTAATTACACCAGCGGGAATAATATCATCAATACGAATTGAACCACCATTAAATATAGCTAAATCTGCTTCCGGAACTTCCTTTAACATCGCCGCAGCAATTAAATCTGTTAACTTAGTAGATTTATTGCGGACACTAGATTCTAACCCATCTAAAGAAAATGATAATCTAGCGATTTCTTGATTAGGTTCAAAACCATTGGCGCGAAATGCTTGATAACCTTTTTCAACCCATTGTTTAACTATCCTGGCTGTTTTCGGTTCTTCGGGAATTTTTTCGGTAATGGGGATGAGTTGAGAATTAACTTGCAGATTTTTTTTAATAGTATCGTAACTTAATTGATGTAAGTAAACTGTACGCGCATTCGCATCAGCTTTAAAAATTGGCGTAAAATCTCTACCCCGCCATTGTTGAATATTTTCATGCTCGTGACCGCCAATAATGATATCAATTTCTGGTACAGTTTCTGCTAATAGGCGATCGCTCTCAATAGAAAGATGAGTAAGCGCCACAATAATATCAACTTTTCCCTTCAGCGCTTTAACTTGCTGCTTCGCTGTCTCAATCGGATCGGTATAACTAACGTAATTAGCCGGGTTACTATTGATAGTTAGACCGATTAACCCTACCCTGACAATAGCACCGCGATCGCCCTTGACATTAAATATTATTGAGCGCGGCACACCTTTAAACGGTTGCCCTTGACTATTTGATACATTACTAGAAACCCAACGAAAGCGCGATTCTTGCAAACGTTGGTAAAACAGCTTTTCTGGTAAATCAAATTCATGATTACCAAAAGTCACATAGTCAAAGCCAACAGCATTCATCACCGCTACCATTTGCTGACCGGCTAGCGGTGTACCGTTAATTTTAGCAGTGCCTAAAGCCGAAGGGCTAAGAAAATCACCAGCTAACACCGTATATGTACGCGGGTTACTTTGATAAAGTTGTTGTCTTAGGGTAGCTACCCGCGCCAAACCCCCACGAGTTCCCCCTTCTACAGGCGTAATTTCGTAAATATCATTGAGTTGTAGCAGATTAATCTTGACAATTTCTGCCATTACAGGTGTAGCTAAAGCTACTGTTGCCAACACCTGCAAAACAATCCAGCAACCCTTGGCGATAAGTTTCATATTTAGCTGGTAATTACTTATACAGCATAGATTTTAAAGCTTTTTCGGATTCTAGAAAATGCGATCGCTCTAAATAAATTCCCTTCTCTTCCCTACTTAAATTTCTTGGCGCACTTGGTGAAGCAGTCCAGTCTTGGGGGTTTCCCCCATGAGGAACTGCTGAACCCGAAGGGCGTTCTTGGCGGTTAAATCATCTTTTCTCTGCACTCTCAGCGCCTATGTAGTTAAATAAATAACTTTTAAACCACAGAGACGCAGAGGACGCAGAGGAGTAAGAAAATGAGTTAAATCTGATTCAATTACCTATAGCAGGTTGTCCTTGGGTACTGTAACGATTGACGGCGGAAACTGCTACAGTATCAATCGGTAAAGGAGAATTCTGACTATTAAATAAGTAAGAAGTTTGCGATCGCGGTAAAATCTGTGTAGTCCATTGATTACCGCTCTTGGTTTGCATTACCCACAACCATACCTGATCTGGTTGTGGAGATTGCCAGGTAAGTTTGCGAATTTTACCTGTAGCTGTATCCCGTTCGATTTGAATTGTAGGTTGCGTTGGTAGTGTCTTGTCTAACCAAGGAGAAGCGGGAACTAGTGCTTGAGTTGGGTAAGCATCCTTTTCTAAGATATTGACAATGCGATCGCGGTTTTGCATTAACGGCTTCATGCTGTAGTGAATATTACCTGTAGCCCCCGAAAATCCTCTAGTTGTTTTAATTTGGTAAAGAATTTCATTGGCTGGCCAAGCTGCGGAAGTGCGATCGCCTACGCGACTGGTAAAATTACCAGGCCAAATATGTCTTCCTAGTGGATTCTGTTTTAACCACCAATTCAGCAACACAGGATAACTTTGTTGGCTTTTCTCAATTTTCCAGTACAACTGCGGCGCAAAATAATCTATCCATCCCTTAACTAACCATTGGCGCGAATCAGCATATATTTCTTGGTATGGATCAAATCCCCCATTTTTACTAATTTGTGCAGGATAACCCGGTCGCCAAACACCAAAAGGACTAATACCAAATTTCACCCAAGGTTTCTCTTGTTTAATTTCTTGATATAGTCGTTGCACTAATGTATTAATATTTTCCCGTCGCCAGTCATCACGGTTCAGTTTTCCGCCTGATTGCTGGTATTTTTGCCAACTTGCTGTATCAGGAAAATCGATCACCCGTCTTCCACTGCGTTCGGGATAGGGATAAAAATAATCGTCAAGATGAACCGCGTCTATGTCGTAGCGTTTGACGACATCCATAATTACTTTAATTGTATAATCTTGAACTTCCGTTTCCCCTGGATCTAGCCAAAGATATTTACCATATTTTTTCACCCATTGGGGATGCAGTTTGCTGACATGATTTGCCGCAACTGGCGATTTTCCTTGAGGATGGCGGGCGCGGAAAGGATTAAACCAAGCATGTAATTCTATACCACGTTTGTGGGCTTCTTCCACAGCAAAAGCTAAGGGGTCATAATCCGGTGTTGGCGCTTTACCCATCTCTCCAGTTAAAAATTCTGACCAAGGTTCATAACTAGAGGCGTAAAGCGCATCAGCAGCCGGGCGTACCTGTAAAATAACTGCATTGAGCTTTAATGCAGCAGCTCGATCCAACATGGCGATTAGTTCCGCTTGCTGTTGGGTGGTTGTCAACCCAGGACGAGAAGGCCAATCAATATTAGCTACAGAAGCAATCCAAACACCGCGAAACTCTCTTGCTGGTGCAGGAGGGAGGGATTGGGGCTGGGGAATTTCTGTAGAGTGAACCGAGGGTGTAACTAACAGTAGTAATCCGCTAAGAAAAGTTGCTTTTAAGTATGTGGACATTAGTTAATAATTCAAAATTCAAAATTCAAAATTACAGGCTTTTGCAGAGCATTATTCAATCTGAACGAAACTAGTAGTCTGACAAGGGAACTATGCTAGGTGCATCAAATTTTCTCGTTCTCTTCTTTTCCTCTTTCTTTGAGTACTTCGCGTCTTCGTGGTTCGTTTCTTTACCCCTTAAAGTTGAGTTGCCAGACTACTAGGCTACGTATAATAAAGTTCTTAAACTCTGTCCTCTGCCTTTGTTAATAAACTTTGGAGAAGCAATTGACTTTACCTCAACGTCTTAAATCTTTAGATGTGTTTCGCGGAATTGCGATCGCCTCAATGATTCTAGTCAATAATCCCGGTAGTTGGGATTATCTTTACCCGCCTCTAGAACATGCTAAATGGCATGGTTGTACCCCTACAGATTTAATTTTTCCGTTCTTTTTATTCATTGTCGGTGCAGCAATGCCTTTTTCCCTCTCCAAATATACAAAAGAAAATCGCCCTACCAGGGAAGTTTATTGGCGAATTGGGCGGAGGGCATTAATTTTATTTGGGCTGGGGTTATTCTTAGCTTTGTTTTCTTTAACTCTGGATGTCTTCTTAAATGGTGCGCCATCTGCTAAATTCGCCACCATTCGCATTATGGGTGTCTTGCAACGTATTAGTCTAGCTTATTTAATTAGCGCGATCGCGGTTTTGCATCTCCAACGCCGTAATTTATGGCTATTCGCCGCTATCTTACTGATTGGTTACTGGCTAGCCATGCAATTCATCCCTGTTCCTGGCTATGGTGCTGGTAATCTGACAGTCGAGGGTAATTTGGTAGGCTACATCGATCGCTTAATTTTAGGACAGCAACATTTATTAGGCGGGAAAAAATTCGATCCAGAAGGTTTATTTAGTACCTTACCTGCTGTAGTAACAGTACTTGCAGGTTACTTTACAGGCGAATGGCTAAAATCTCAACCCCGTCAAAGTCGCACTAGCATTAATTTAGTAATTGTCGGCATCTGTTGTGTATTAATTGGGCATTTATGGGGGTTTATCTTCCCGATTAATAAACAATTATGGACAAGTTCTTATGTAGTATTTACTGCTGGATTTGCTTTGTTATTACTAGCAGCTTGTTATGAATTAATTGAAGTACGTAGTTTTCAAAGATTAAGCTTTCCCTTAGAAGTGATGGGATTAAATGCTATCTTCGCCTTTGTCGGTTCTGGTTTATTTGCCCGAATTTTAATTAAAACTCGCGTTGGTACTGGTAGCGATGCACCAACCACATCTACTTGGATTTACCAACATGTATTTAAATCCTGGGCTGGTGCGTTAAACGGTTCCTTATTATTTGCGATCGCCACCCTATGTTTTTGGTGGCTAATTCTTTATTTTATGTATCGCCGTAACTGGTATTTTAAAATTTAAAATCACATTACCTTCTTCAGAACGGTAAACACACCTGAAACCCTGACAAATGACAAATGACCAATGACCAATGACAAATAACTAAGGCGTTTGTTTTGGTGGATTTAAACGCCACATTCTTTCTAAATCTGCAATTCGGCGGCGGAGAGTTCGCGCTTTAGACTTGCGATAGGTGGTAATTGTGAGTAGGAACATTAGCGGTAGTAAAATGATCATACTTCCTGTTAGAGGATTTGTTCCTAGATCATTTCGTTTGTGAGGGTGAACTTGAGCTTGTACAGCTAGTGATACATACATGATTATTAGAATTTCAAATTTCGACAACTCCTATAAACACATACAGACATCACACACTTAATTACGTAAAGAAAGTCTAAAAAAAACCTGATATTTTGATAAAAACCAGATTTTACAGCAGTTTTCACCTATTTGAACCACATCTATCGTAGAGACACGGCACCGACAATTGGTGTCAACTTAACGCGAAACCCGCTTTGTAGCAAGCTTTTTGCCCTCACCCCCAACCCCTCTCCCGGTGGGAGAGGGGAGCAAGAGATTTAATTCCCCTTCTCCTGGGGGAGAAGGGGTTAGGGGATGAGGGCGAAAGTTTTTGTACAACGCCCGCCCTATATAGCTTTTAGCTTAAGTTGACACCAATGGGCACCGACAATCTTTTGGTACATACAATAATTTTACTGATGCAGTGCCCCTACAGCGTGGTCTAGCCCTTCTAAAACCCCGGTTTAAACGGCGAAGCTGGCGTAGGTGAAGGCACTGAGGGGATAATTGGTGGGAGAGTAGGTACAGGTTTTTTAATAACTGCGATCGCAAATCCTCTTTGCTGGGGTTGCTGCTTACCAGATTTATCAACAACTTGGATAGCAATTTGGGGGGGAAATTCGGCTATTACTGGTAGTTTAAGCGAACCAACTGGGGCGACATCATTACCATAAGGTAATAGTTTCACCTGAATATCTTCGCCCTCTACTCTCCAAGATAAAACAGCAGTTTCGCCTTCTTTAAGCGATTGATTTGGTTGTTCGCTACCATTAATTGTGAAAGCAACTATTTTAAATGGTTTTGGTAAAACCTCAATTTTCCCTTCTGTCTTTTTCCCACTGACTTTTTCACTACCATTATTCGGTACAGCTTTTAACTCAAAAGCATACTTCCCAGCTTTCAAGGGGGGAATGGGAATATTTGTACATTGCAGTTGGCGATTAACTTCTTTACAAGCCTTATTGAGTTTAGGATTATCAATAATACCTTGATTAAATTTATAAATTATCGGATTACCCGTTGCTGTACCCTCTTCTGTACTGCCAATAATTTGCGTTTCTGCTAGTAATTCTGGGTTAGCAATTGTCCAATTTACTAGAATATTCTCACCAGATTGATATTGTGGTTTACTAACCTTAAAATCAACTATTTCCGCTATTGGTTTTTCATTAATTACTACTTGAATTGCTGGGCTATCGATTTTCGCTGTTTCGGAAAATAAGACGTTACCTTTACGATACAAACCTTGCAAACCAAAGGTGTAGTTACCTTTAGTTGATATCCCAGTTTTTACATTTTTACAACTTAAATCTACTTGGCGCTGGACTAGACAATTGTTATTGTTTAATTCTTCAGGAATTTTATTGCGAAAATCATAGATAGTTGGCTTGATTGCTTGCGGCCCTTTGACGAGAACAATCAAATTTTCTAATTTTTTATAATTGCGAATCTCCCAATTTAAAGTGACTTCATCTTCGCCTTCGATAAGTTGAGTACTATTCACACTAAAATTTTCTATTTTCAATTGCGGTGGATTTAAAATTCGCCAAATAATAAAACCTATACCGCCAAGTAATCCTAAAATTAATAATATTAATAAAATTAATTGCCACAAAGGGCGGGGTTTCCAAAGTAAAGTCCCTTGTGCTAAAATATCTGGTAATGGTAAATTTTCTTGATCGACAAGATTAACTTTAAAATTAATTGTTTGTCCGCCACCAAACCAAGGTCTACGCCACCAAGGTCTAGGTTTTACCAACAAATTCGTCTCGGCGCTTTTATTGGGTAATAATCTAATTTCTGCGGGGTCAAAGGTATAGGTAAAAAGGGTTTCTTCATCCCGGCTTTCTACCCCAAATATTAATTCCCGCACCATATTACCCCGATTGCTAAGGAATAATTCATATTTCCCTGGACTCCGGCTAACTTGTCCTAAAATAGTTTTTAACTCTACATTTAAATCATAGCTGGTGGGAATTTGCAGATAGACCAAATCTAACAGCACTAAATCGGGCAAATTTTCCGAATATAAGCGCAGTGTTGGGGTATAGCTTCCCGCTAAAGTATCAACTGGAGGATGAAATTTTAAGGATATTTTACCGGAATCACCTGGATTGAGTCCAAGTCCATTAATATCAGATATTAATCCAGCACCTTCTACTCCTGTTTCTGGATAAGTAATTGTAAACCAATCATCATCTAAATCAAGACAACTTAGGCGGAATCTATCTACAATCTTGGAGCGATTTTCTACAGTTACTTCTAATAGTAAAGGTTCGTGAAGTTTGCAAATTAGAGGTTTAGCTGGGTTACTACTAGGTTGAATCGAAAAAGTTGGATCGTTCAACCCAATAGAAGTATGTTCTTTAGGGACAATCTTTAGTTGACGGGTGAAGGGAATCGGCGTTTCTTGGGGATAATGTTGTGGCGCATCGACAACTAAAGTATAGTCGTAAGTTCCGGGGATAGCGTCGAGAGAAATTTCAAAGGTAAATTTAATTTCATCGCTGCTTTGTTGGGGTGCGATCGCACAACTTTCTCGCGGTACAGTAGATAAACCCGTAATATTTCTAAATTGTTCGTCACAATTTAAATATAAATCAATCATGGCATCTTTCTTGCCAACATTACTGACCACTACATGCAGTTCAATTGTATCTCCTGGGTTCGCATCTTGAATGCCAGCAGGGTTGATAAATACTTCTAAAGGACTGGGTTTAGCTTGCATTTGACTAACTCCCTGATTTATTTAATCTTGTGTGGATGTAGTCGTACCTGAGAATCTTCACTACCACTAACAATTGCACTGGTTTGATTAATTGTTTTTACAGCAATAGTATTGATTTTCTGGGTACTTTGATAAATTATTTCACCTGTAGCGGCTTTAATTTTATCGAGCTTGTGTTCTGGAGTTAAATACCACATCATGACTCTGCCATCATCACCAGCGCTGACTAATAGGCGACCAGTTTCATTAAATGCTAAACTGCGTACAGATAATTTTGATGCTGACCAACGGTCTAAGATGGGACAATTTAATTCACTGATTTGATTTTGGGGAGTTGCTTGGTTTTGGCATTTATCTAAATTCCAAATCGTAATATATCCCGCAGAATCAGAAGTAGCGAGGATTTTCTCAGCAGAATTAGGGACAAAAGCGAGTCCCCATATATAATCTTCTCTCCCTATTCTTTGGTCTAATTTTTCCAATTTTTGCACCGATAAATTGGGTGTTTTATTCTTAGTTGGCGGTTGATTCCATTGCCATAATAAGAACCGTTTATAGTTTCCTGACATTACCAATGTTTGATCGTCTGGGGACAGAACTAAACCCCGCACTTGAAACCCTGATAACTGCTGTTGCGTTTGCAGATCAATTACTTTTGGTTCTGGCTGAAAATTATCGTTGATAGATGCTCTTGTCCATTGTCTGACTTTACCACTACCGTAACCGCTAAATAAATCTAAGGAATCTTTTTTGGTAAAGGCTAAATCAAAGACGCGATCGCCTTTTGCTTTCGGGTCTTTTTGGTCTTGCAGTTCGTTGCGTTTTTTCCCTGTGGGCACATCTCTGAGTTCAATCACCCCATTATCTAAACCCACCGCCACGCGATCGTTTTCTAGGGGGATAAAACGGGCGACTTCTACCGCATCATCGGTAATTGCTAACAATCCTTTAGGCTTGTGCTGTCTCTCACAAGCCACAGAGAGTCCATCATAATTAATACTAGCAGGTTCTAAGCGATCGCCATTAATATTCCACAATCTTAAAGTGCAATCATCTGCACCACTCACCACAGATAAACTAGTACCGCTAAACCCGACAGATTTCACAGAGCGAGTATGCATAATTGGCTCTGGTCGGAATAATAATGCTAGCAATGCCAATAGTAAAAGTAAAATTGCCAACTGTAACCATAAAGGTAAAATTGGCAATACTCGTAACTCTAAATTCTGAGTAGCTGGGTCTGTACTTCCCAAACGTTGGTCGGATAATTCTGGTTTCGCTTCCAAGAATAGAGTTTTTCTTATTCCTAACCAATGGCGTTTAGTTTGAACATCCAAAATTAATTTCGTTGTTTCCCCTAAATTGAGATTAGCCGTTGTTGGTAACGTCTTAAAAGTGCATTTTCGCCAATCTCGCCCTTGCAGTTTCAGATTAATTTCTTGAAATAGATTGCTAGCATTTCTAAATACTAATTCAAAGCTAGTGTTATCAGCTTTCCAGTTAGGTAACCACCCACCTTGCTGAGGAATTGTCTGTGAGTTTTGCGGTACAGAAAACTCCACAAAACCCACAGGTAAAACTTCTAAATTTCCTTCCGCGCTAGCTGGATAACCGCTAATACTAGTAGCTTCAATTGTAAAAGGATAAATATCGCTAGGTGCTTGCACTACAGATAAAGGTTGACATTGAAATACCGCTTCTGTTTGTCCTCCCGCATCTAAAGCAAACCGCCGTTCTGCACTGCTAACTAGCCAAGAAACATCCACCCCTGCAAATTGCAAAGTGACATTGACAGTTTGTTGACTCAAATTGCGGACTCTAACGGGGATATCTACCGTATTACGCGGATATACTTGGAACTCCCTGACAGGTAATTCCACACTCAACATTGTTGGTTGATTATCCGGTTCGATTTTTAACCGCAACACCAGTCTCCGTTGTTGCCCTAACTGGGGTGAGAAAATTGTCACAGTCAGGTTAACTGTACCCACAAGCCCAGGAATCGGACTATTCAACACGAAGACTTGAAAAACCGTACTACTACCGGGAGGTTTAGCTGCTGCTACTTCCGGTTCTAGCTTATACCAGCGATAGTCAGGATTGCGAATTTCTCCTGCGGCGGTAATTTCTATTTGAAAATTTGCACGTTGATCGCTGTCATTGTTGACAATTACCTCAAATATAGCTGGAGTTCCACCAGGACGAAATGTTAAATTTTGAGTAGATAAGCTAGCACTTATACCGTTTTTTTGCATATAATTTTAATATTAATTAATGCTACAGAGTCAGCATTATTTAAAAAGTAATAAATAAGACAATTTTTGACAATAGCACCTTGATATTTCTCTACATGAATATATTGTCGATGAAAATGGGCATGGGGCATTGGGCATTGGGCATTGGGCATTGTTAATAGTCAACAGTCAACCGTCAACATTGAAATGCATAACAGCTTATAATTGAATATTTGTAGGTATATTACCACTTTGCCATAGACTCACATCAATGATTTGTATTGGAAATGCAATAGTAAGTGGTAAAAAATCAATCCCTAAATAAGCGAAAATACTTGTTGAGAGTGACAATCAATCTCAGATTAACATCTGAGCCGCCAACCTTTACTTAACAACCTATTCCCGTGTTAGAAGCGTACATATTTGCAACAGTACTGTGCGGATTTTTCGGCATCATTCTGAAAAAAAACCTGGTCATGAAGATCATTTCTATGGATGTCATGAGTACGGGGGTTATTGCCTATTATGTGCTAATTGCATCGCGAAATGGTCTAGTCACGCCGATTATTGGTAATGTCCAAAATAGCCAATATGCCGATCCAGTTCCCCAGGCGGTAATATTGACGGCGATTGTGATCGGACTGTCAATTCAGGCTGTGATGTTGGTTGGCGTGATGAAACTAGCACGGGATAATCCGACCTTGGAAAGTAACGAGATCGAAAAAAATAATACCCCTTGACATCTTCACCGGGCTAAAGCCACGGTGCTTCCTAAGACTCACGACTTAGCGTCCTTAAAGAACGGGGTTTCTACCCATTTTTCTGATGACTAACATTACGATCGCCTGGATTGTCTTACCGTTTTTTTTGGGGTTTGTAATTTATTTACTCCCCAAGCTTGACAAATATTTAGCTTTATGCGTAAGTTTAGCGACCGCAGGCTATGCGGCGCTAGTATTTGTTGAGCGATCGCCTCTGGAACTGCAATTATTAGATCATTTCGGTGTTAATTTAACAATCGATCAACTCAGTGGCTATTTTATTTTAACCAATGCCATAGTCACGGCGGCGGTCATTCTCTACTGTTGGTACAGCGATAAAACAGCTTTTTTCTACGCCCAGACAATCATTTTACATGGCAGTATAAATGCTGCCTTTGCTTGTTCTGATTTAATCAGCTTATACGTAGCCTTGGAAGTTAGCGGGATTGCGGCTTTTCTGTTAATAGCCTATCCCCGAACTGACAGATCAATTTGGGTAGCCTTACGCTATCTATTTGTGAGCAACGTCGCCATGCTGTTTTATTTGGTGGGTGCGGTGCTGGTATATCAAGCCCATCATTCCTTTAGTTTTGCTGGTCTGCGTGTCGCTCCACCAGAAGCCTTGGCACTGATTTTCCTCGGCTTAGTTACCAAAGGCGGCATTTTCGTCTCCGGCTTATGGTTACCTTTAACACATTCCGAATCTGAAACCCCAGTTTCCGCCATGCTTTCCGGGATTGTAGTCAAAGCCGGTGTCTATCCCTTGGTGCGGTGCGCTTTGATGGTGGAAGAGGTGGATACCATCGTGAGAATTTTTGGCGTTGGTACGGCGTTGCTAGGGGTATTTTATGCCGTATTTGAAAAGGATACCAAGCGAATGCTGGCCTTTCACACCGTTTCCCAGTTAGGCTTTATCCTCGCTGCACCGGTTGTTGCTGGTTTTTATGCCCTGACACATGGTTTAGTGAAATCGGCATTATTTTTAATTGCTGGGGCTTTACCGAGTCGTAACTTCAAGGAACTCCAACATCAACCTTTAAGTAACTCGATTTGGATTGCCTTGGTAATTGCCAGCTTCTCAATTTCCGGTTTTCCCATGTTATCCGGTTTTGGAGCAAAGGTATTAACATCAAAGAATTTATTACCTTGGCAAGTAATTGTGATGAATATTGCTGCTTTAGGTACTGCAATTTCTTTTGCCAAATTCATCTTTCTCCCACGAGGGGGGACAGGAAAAGTCAAGCCGGGATTTTGGCCTGCAGTTAGCTTATTAATAGTTGGGTTGATTGTCGCCAATGTGGTGTATTACGAAGCCTATAGCCTCGCAAATATTATTAAACCCCTCGCCACCATTGGTATCGGCTGGTTAGCTTACTTGTTTATTTTTAAACATACAGTAGTCAAATTACCTCGGGTTTTAGAGGAATTCGATCATCTGATTGGTGTTATGAGTCTCATTTTAATCTTGCTGTTCTGGAAGGGATTTGCATGGTTGGGCATTTAAATTTGATCTTGCGATTAGTTATCTGGTTTTTGCTGACGGCTGATTTAAGCCCAGCCAATATCATGATTGGTATCAGCATTGCTTTTCTCTTACCAGGTAGACAAAAAGCAAAGGAAGCATTACAAGATTGGCTGCGCGTAATGGGTGAAGTCTTAGTAGCCATTCCCCAAGCTTATATGGAGGCTTTTGAAATTATCTTTCGTCCCCACAACTACGAAGAGATCACAATAGAACAAGTCAAACCCAACCGCACACCAGCTTTGATATTTCTCGATATCTTTTTGATTACCTTTACACCCAAAACAATCGTCGTTAAATACACAGAAGATGGTTTGTACGAAGTACACCGAGTACGACGACGCAAACCCCAGAGTTTGTCATCAAGCAGTACTGATGTTTCATAACCATGAAGAGGGGGACAAGGGCGACAAATAACGATTGTACAGACGCGATTCATCGCGTCTCTGACAAATTACAAATGACCAAAAAACATGAATCTAAATTTAATTGCGATCGCGATGATTTTGGCGATGCTGATACCGATGTATGAAGCATGGCGAGATGAGGATGTTTGGCAGAAGTTACTAGCATTTGCGAGTATCGCCACTAAAGCATCAATCATCATCTTGGTTGTATCAGTTTTACGTGATGATTGGATGATCGGTGTGGTGGGGGTAATTATTCTCAGTGTGGGGAATGCAGGATTGATGCTGTTAGCCCATGTACTCAAACGTTTGAGCGATGTATCAAATTAATCCAAATTAATCCTATGATTGACATTTTGAGTTATAGCTGCATCGGCGTTGGCATCTTTTTTTCCTTTTGGGGAACTTCTCATCTGTTGGGAAAGCGATCGCTCTTATTTAAGCTCCATAGTCTCTCGGTAGCAGATACTCTCGGCTCCATGAGTATTATGTTCGGGCTGTTATTAAAGATACCCAGCAAATGGCCGCTACTGCTCCTCGCTATTATTTCCTTAGCCATTTGGAATACCATGTTGGGCTACGTGTTGGCATACTGTTCCCCCAGTGACGAAAGTTATGAATGATACCTATATTTCTGCCATCACAGCCTTGCTACCCTTGGCTGCGTCGATGGTAGTCACCCAAGCTAATCCCTACCACGCCTTAGTGATTCGTGGCATTTTAGGAGCCGTCGCCGCCCTGCTATATGCCCTTTTAGGAGCTGCTGATGTGGCTTTAACCGAAGCATTAGTAGGCACAATGTTGGCAATTACCCTCTATGCGGTAGCGGTGCGTTCATCCTTGGTAATGCGTCTGGGTGTACTCACACAGGAGCTATCGCCAACAGATAAAGATACCCTCGCCAAAGTCGCAGCCGACCCTGATTTGTGGCAATTAATCGCCGATTTACGCAAAATTTTTCGTAAATGGCATATGCGCGTCGAATTAGTTCCCTATCCTAATACCCAAGCCTTAGAACGGGCGCTGATAGAAAAAGAGGTTCACGCTACCTGTGTACCAGCAAAACAGATAGATTCGGCGGATATGAGCAGTTTTGATACCAATCAGTTGTGTCACACCACCGTCAGACTCAAACGTATTTATGAAATTATCCAAACCGAACTCACATCACCAGCAACAACCCTAACTTATATGAATGTCACAGATACAGGGGGTATACAGCAGTGAAATGGCTTTATATTGCCGCAGGCATAGCTTTATATGTGAAAATGCTGTTTTTTCCCAATTCAGCCCCACAAATACCAGATTTTTCGATTGTAGATGCCATTGTTAAAGATGGTGGTATCCCCAACGCTGTCACAGTCGTCATTCTCCGTAATCGCCTCTATGACACGATTTTTGAGGTAGTAGTATTTACCATTGCGATTATGGGTGCTTATTTTCTACTGGCGAATGAAAGGCCTTCTTGCTCTATCTATCAGTTTACCGATCAACCATCTATTGTACTGGCGCGTCTAGGAGCCACCATTGCGGCGCTGGTAAGTATTGAATTAGCGATTCGCGGACATCTCAGCCCCGGTGGTGGTTTTGCATCTGGGGTAGCGGGGGGAACAGCTATCGGCTTGATTGCGATTACCTCATCAACAGAATGGATGCAAGCTATTTATCAGCGCTGGTATGCGGCTATATGGGAGAAAGTTTCTGTTCTCGTATTTATTATCCTGGCAGCAATCACCCTGATGGGGATAGAGTTACCACATGGCGAAATGGGCGCGCTGTTCAGTGGTGGGGTGCTTCCCATACTCAATATCTTAGTTGCTGTCAAAGTCGCCTTGGGTTCTTGGGCGGTGATTTTGGTGTTTATTCGCTATCGGGGGTTATTGTAAACACATAATTACCACTGATGGTAGTTAGGATTTTGCAAACTGTTCTGATTAGTTTCTTGCTTCGGTTTCAGCTGTGGATATATATATATAACCGCACCTAAAGCCAATCCAATTGCCAAAACTATCCCGATAACCCGCCAAAAATTACTAGGAACTGGCTGCGCCGTACCTTGGTTTTTCTTTGGCTCAAAAATTGTCTCCTCTGGTATGGTTTGGGGACGGGGTTGAAAAATTGTCCCTTCTGGTACTGGTTGGGAACGGGGTTGAAAAATTGTCCCTTCTGGTACTGGTTGGGGACGGGGTTGAAAAATTGTCCCCTCTGGTTTACCCGGCTGGGGAGGAGTTACAGGGGTATTTTCTGGCTGTGGTTGGGGACGGGGTTGAAAAATTGTCCCTTCTGGTTTACCTGTCTGGGGAGGAGTTACAGGGGTATTTTCTGGCTGTGGTTGGGGACGGGGTTGAAAAATTGTCCCCTCTGGTTTACCCGGCTGAGGAGGAGTTACAGGGGTATTTTCTGGCTTTGGTTGGGGACGGGGTTGAAAAATTGTCCCTTCTGGCTGATTTTGCACAAATTGTTGTAAAGGTCGTGGTACGGTTTCTCTATCAGAACCTTGATTCACAAAAGGTTGGGGACGAGGAATAGTTTCATCTTGTCCTGGATTTGGCGCAGATTCTCCTGAACGCGGTACAGTTTCGTTATTTGCACCGTGATTTTGTCCGGGACGAGGTTGAAAAATTGTCCCCTCTGGACGATTGTTAGCAATTGGTGTCTGCGATCGCGGTATAGTTTGATGGTCTGAACCTTGATTCACAAAAGGTTGGGGACGGGGAATGGTTTCATCCTGTCTTTGGCTCGGTTCAATTTGGATTACTGGTCGTGCTATCGTGTCGTCATCAAGATTTTGATGGTGCAAAGGTTGCAAGCGCAAGATGGTTTCATCTTCCCCGGAATTTTGTTCCTCTGGGGCGATCGCTCGCGGTATAGTTTCGTTATCCAACCCTGGCTGATATATAGCTGGTGAAGGCGGCATGGTATCATCAAGATTACCCACCTCTGGCGTTAACGGTCTGGGTAGAGTTTCCGCATGAGGTGTTGGTCTGGGTACGGTGGGATAAAGCGCGATCGCTTCGTCATAATCCACGCTACCCATATTCCCCGCACCCGCTTTAGCCGCCGCTTGCAAAGCTTCATCTAATTCAGCTACGCTAGCAAAGCGGTTCTTCGGGTTCTTTTGCAGACATTTGAGAATTACCGCCTCTAATTGTTCGGGGATATATTCACACCCTGGTTGCTCCCGCAACGGTTTCGGCGGTTCGTAAGCATGAGCTAATACCCAAGAAGCCTCACTGATATTATTAGCTTTGATACCTAAACCAAAGGGATCGGCTGCACTCAGCATTTCATAGAGAATCAATCCCAAGCTGTAAATATCTGCCCGCGCATCTAGATTTTTATCGCTTTGAATTTGTTCTGGTGCGGCATAGCGAAACGTACCAATAAACGTATTGGTAATATTAGTTTGTTCGGAAGAGTCATTGCGGATTTTCGCCACGCCAAAATCCAAAATTTTCACCCACTCTCCCAAATCTGTGGGGACTAAAAAGATATTATCGGGTTTGAGGTCGCGGTGAATTACTTGAATATGCTCCGCAGTTTTACCACCATCCCGTTGTAAAGTTACACCTGCATGAGCTAACTGTAAACCTTTGCAAACTTGAGCAATAATACTTACAGTCCGCTCTACAGATAACCGCTTTTCCCGCAGTAATAATTGTCTGAGGGTTTGTCCGCGCAGATACTCCATTACATAAAATGGATACCCTTCAACAGTTACGCCACAATCACTAATTTTGACAATATGGTCGCTTTGTAGTGCCGCACAAACTGCTATTTCTCGTTCAAAGCGCTTGCGCATCTCCTGGGATGCTACAAGGGTATCTTTGAGTAATTTTAACGCTACATGTTGACCGACACGGGTATCCATTGCTAGGAAAACTTCTCCCATACCACCACCCGCTAACCGTTTGTCTAAACGGTATCGCTGGTTGTCACCAATAAAGCGCCCATTCCAAGAATTTGAAGATGGTGGGGATGTCATTTGATCGAACCGATCCTAGTTACTTGATAATTTTAACTACTAACAAAAAGTAAAGATTATTTACGCAGCCAATTTTTTTCTACAAAATATCTAGTTAAATACTAGTATTCTATTTTACTGATATTGAGTTAATGTGCTACGTCCAGCTTAACATATTAATGAAGTTCAACAAATACTACTTATCCTATCCCAATGCTTAATAAAACCTTAAATGCACGACTGGCGATCGTGTTAACTTGTTCCTCATGTTAAATTTAATCCGCTTCGCGAGTCATTTGTCAGTAGTCAGTAGTCAGTTGTTTTTGGATTGGTTTAATACCCCGTTCCCTTGTGGAAGGTATATATTGTTTGGGATTTTCTGGGAACGCAATATTTTCAGCTTGTCTCGCTACTACACATTTTAATAATGCTCGGTTAAGCCCAAAAACCCAACATTTGGGGGCTTGATTGGGTTAGCCTGCGGGAAGGCTACGCCTACGCAGAACCTCAACCCAACCTTGAGGATGAGGGCGTTTTTACTTTGATGAGGGAGAATTAGCGAGAAAAAAGACGGAAATTAAGAAAATATATCAAAATTAACTTGACAACTCACTCATACTCTGTTTCAGTAGTTCTCTTGAGTGCATAAATTTGTCATTCGAGATTTAGGGAACTCCAAAAAATAAATTATCTAACTTGTAGGGGCACGGCATCTACAAACTTTCGGCATTACCGATATTTTATCGGTGCTGTGCCCCTACCACCATGGGTATTTTTTTAATTGGAAGTCCCTTATGCAATCGAGCATCAAGCCAGCTTTGTGCTGATTATGGATGAATCAAAATTAAGAACGCCAATATTAAATTTCTCAGAACGTTACATTGAATAGATAAATAGCTACTTGACAATAGTAAATTGTATATTTTCTCATCTTTATCGGGAATTACCACTGAGCAGAATGTTGCAAGTATTGCGGAAAAATGTTGTCTCAGTTTTGCCTGCTCTTAACAATTCATAAGTGCTGTATGTGAGGAATGAGGATGAGTAATGCACTCTCGATAGCCGCCGTTACAGCAGTCTTAAAAGACGTGCTGGAAAATGGTTTAGTCAGTGACTCAATTACGGCGAGTGTGGGTGATGTGATTGTCACAGCTCTCCCACCAGATTTAATTACAGTCGGAACTGATGAGCGAGCGCAACTGAATTTATTTCTTTATCAAGTGACACAAAATCGCAATGTTGATTGGGTGTCTCCAGAGTTTCGGAGCAAAAATTCGCGAATCGGTAAAAATTCCCGCACGACTAATCCGCCACTGGCTTTAGATTTGCATTATTTACTCACAGCTTATGGTGCTAAAGATTTTCAAGCAGAGCTATTACTCGGCTATGCTATGCAACTTTTGCATAAAACACCAGCGATCGCCACTAGTGCCATTGAAAATGCTTTAAAAAATGCCGCGACTAGAAGTAGCGCCAATGTTTTTTCCCAAGCTTTAGCCAGTGTATCTGTCTCTGATTTAGCCGAACAAATTGGACAGATTAAACTGTCCCCAGAGTTTTTTAATATGGAAGATACTTCTAAACTTTGGTCAGCATTACAAACTCACTATCGCCCATCGGCTAGCTATCAAGCATCGATGGTTTTAATTGAGAGTAATGATGCTTATCAAGCTGAAGGTTTATCTGTTCTATATTCCCAACCCATCATAGAGCAAGTTATCGCCCCAGCCGAACCAGAACAATTAATAGTTACTAACAGTACCTTAGTCATTCGCGGGAAAAAATTACGCGGTGAAATTACCAAAATCCGCTTAGATAATTCTGATAAATTACTTGTCCCCGAAGATGTGAAAGAAACCCAAATTAGTCTTTTAGTACCGTCAGATTTATTTGTAGGCGTACATGGTGTACAAGTTGTTCATCTGACAATGGGAAACCAAAAACAAAAGCAGGAAATTGAATCAAATATCACAGCTTTTGTACTGCACCCACAGATTACAGTAGCCATTGCTGAAGTCGTAAAAACTGGGGAAAATTTACGCGCAGCTAAAATAACGGTGAAATTTCAACCGAAAGTAGGCAAGACACAGCGATTAGTTTTACTACTTCATGAAATGTTAAATCAAAATCCAAGTTTTTATTCTTTCCCAGTTACATTAATAAATGAAGATACTGACGCTATCACAATTCCTGTCACAGATATTAAACCGGGAACTTACTTAATCAGGGTGCGAGTAGACGGAGCGGAAAGTCCGCTACATCTTAATCAAGCTGGGGAATATGATGCACCACAGGTGATAATTTCATGAATACTGAAACATTTATTAACCAGAATTGGCACGACGCAAACCAGCAATATCTCTCAGCCGCTTTAGCCGTGGTACGTGGTGCGTTAGAAACTTACACGACAAGTTTACCCCATCCACCAGAGCTAACAGCCCAAGCCGCCGCCAGACAGCAAGCTGTACAGCAAGCAGCTGCGGCTATGCCTGCACCATCAGCTTTAGAAAATCTCTGCCGATTATTTGAGCTATCCGGCTTTGAACGGGATTTATTACTGTTGTGTGCCGGGATGGAATTAAACGGAGATTTTGTGCGGTTGTGCGCGATCGCTCAAGGAGATGCCCAAAAAGCTTATCCTACTCTTAGTTTAGCCCTAGCCGCCCTTGCTTACCCCCATTGGGATGCGATCGCACCTAACGCAGCTTTAAGACGTTGGCGCTTAATTCAAGTCGGGGAAGCTCACACCTTAACCCTCAGCCCCCTAAGACTTGACGAACGCATTCTGCATTATTTAGTAGGTATTCAATATCTAGACGAACGCCTCGCCGGCATTATCGAACCTGTACCCCAGATGGGTGAATTAGTGCCATCACACGCCGCTTTAGCCGAGAAAGTTACAGCCGTCTGGAATCAAACTAAAACCAATACCTTGCCAATTGTGCAATTATGTGGTAAAGAAAGCAGTAGTAAAAGAGCGATTGCCAGTAAAATTTGTCAGATCCAGAAAATGCACTTGTGGGTAATGCCCGCCCAAGTCATACCTTTATTACCATCAGAATTAGATAATTTAATTCGGTTGTGGACGCGGGAAACGATATTAAGTAAAAGTGCCTTAATTATAGATTGCGATGAACTAGAGATAAATGATGCCGCCAGATTAAATGCGATCGCTCATTTCATCGAACGCACCAATGGCTTTATCTTCATCAACAGCCGCGAAAGAATGCGTTTACCCCAACGCTTATTAGTTAGTTTTGACATCCAGCAACCCACCGCCAAAGAACAAAGCGCAGTTTGGCAAGCAGCATTATCAGATATTGCGCCTCAACTTAACGGACAGGTAAAAATATTAGTCGAACAATTTAACCTTAGCCCCGCAACTATTCATGCTGCTTGTGCTGAAGCCGCAGGACAATTAGCACAGTCACAACAAAACAACCTTACTGATATTTTATGGGATGCTTGCCGCATTCAAGCAAGACCGCGCTTAGATGAATTAGCTCAATGGATTGAACCAGTTGCCGATTGGGAAGACTTAGTATTACCAGAAACCCAAAAACAAATTCTCCGTGATATTGCTGCCCATGTCCGCCAGAGAAGTACTGTATATAACACATGGGGATTTGCCGGGAAAAGTGCGCGAGGTTTGGGAATTAGTGCTTTATTTGCAGGTGCTAGCGGTACAGGTAAAACCTTAGCGGCGGAAGTTTTAGCGAATCAATTACGCCTTGATTTGTATCGCATAGATTTATCATCAGTAGTTAGTAAATATATTGGCGAGACAGAGAAAAATTTACGCCGAGTCTTTGATGCTGCCGAACAAGGCGGAGTAATTTTATTATTTGATGAAGCCGATGCTTTATTTGGCAAACGTAGTGAAGTTAAAGACGCGCGCGATCGCTATGCCAATATAGAAGTCAGCTATCTACTACAACGCATGGAATCCTACCCAGGATTAGCCTTATTAACCACCAACCTGAAAAGCGCCATTGATACCGCCTTCCTCCGCCGCATTCGCTTCGTCGTGCAATTCCCCTTCCCCGACGCCGCCCAAAGAACCGAAATTTGGCGGCGAATCTTTCCACCCAGCACACCCATAGCCGACTTAGACGTAGTTAAATTAGCCCGCCTCAACGTAGCAGGCGGTAACATTCGTAACATCGCCCTTAATGCCGCCTTCCTAGCCGCCGACGCTGGCGAAGCCGTACAGATGAAGCACGTACTCCGCGCCGCACAAACAGAATACAGCAAATTAGAGAAACCATTGACAGAAGCAGAAATTGGCAGTTGGAGTTGAGGCAGGAGGCAGAGGGACAAGGGAAGGGAGACAAGGAGGACAATTGTAGAGACGCGATTCATCGCGTCTGTGCCCAATGCCCAATGCCCAATGCCCAATGCCCAATGCCCAATGCCCAATGCCCAATGCCCAATTCCAAAGTCACCAAATCTCATTATTTAACTATGACTGTTGGCACTGTTACAGCCACGAAAAATTTTCTAATCTAACATACTGCCATAGGTTTAAACAACAAAAGTAGTTCAAAAAAACATAAGTCTTTCAATTTTCAGAAAGGCTTGTTTTTGCTGTATAAATTCACATCATGCTATACCAATTCTCCAAACTTGCCAAATCAAGATTCAGGAAAACTTTGATAATTACGAATTACGAACTAGTACTGAGCGAAGTCGTTCGCGGAGCGTCTCGAAGAGAAGTATTACGAACTACGAATTATTAACAGATTGTTAAACTTCCTGCGCCACCAGTAAGAGGTAATATATGGTGCAACACTCAAAATTAGGGTACAGATTGTCCCCTAAATCAATTCTGCGTATATCTTTTTTTATCAGTGTGGTTGCATCTTTATTAGCGAGCGGAATCAGCTTTTATACAGTAAAAAAGTGGCGATATTCCGAGAATGCAAATTTACAAATAACAGCAAAACAACTACCAGAAATTAAAACGGTAACAGCTTTAGGCAAGCTATCACCCAAGGGGGAAATAATTAAAATTTCTGCTAGCGTCACTGCCCAAGGAAGCAGGGTAGAGCAGTTATTAGTTAAAGAAGGAGATAGAGTTAACAAAAATCAAATTATTGCGATTTTAGACAGCCGCGATCGCTTAGAAGCAGCGTTACAAGAAGCACAAGAACAAGTCAAAGTAGCCCAAGCGAATTTAGCCAAAACCCAAGCTGGAGCCAAACCAGGTGAAATTGTCGCCCAAAAAGCTGCGATCGCGCGTTTAACAGCCGAACGCAAAGGCCAGATTGCATCTCAAATCGCCACCATTCAACGCTTAGAAGCGCAAGTAAAAAACGCCACTGAAGAAGACAACCGCTATCAGCAGTTATACGCACAAGGAGCCGTTTCCGCTTCCCAAAAAGATAGCAAACGCCTCAATTTAGAAACAGAACGCAAAACTTTACAAGCCGCTAAAGCCGAATTACAGCAAATCCAATCAGCCAGCCAGCAACAAATTAAAGAAGCCAGCGCCAACTTAGAACAGATTGCAGAAGTTCGCGGTGTAGATGTCGCCGCAGCGCAAGCCGAAGTGCAACGTGCTGTAGCTGCCATGAATGTAGCCAAAGTAAACTTACAACAAGCTTACGTGCGATCGCCCCAAGATGGTCAAGTATTCGAGATTCATACCCGTCCTGGTGAAATCATTTCCGACGACGGAATCATTAATCTCGGACAAACTAAGCAAATGTACGCTATTGCTGAAGTTTACGAAAGCGACATCAGCAAAGTCCAACCAGGACAAAAAGTGCAAGTAATCAATGATTTTTTCCCCGAACAATTACAAGGAACAGTAGATTGGATTGGCTTACAAGTACGCCGCCAAAACGTTGTGAATACAGATCCCTCTAGCAACATTGATGGACGAGTAATTGAAGTGCGTGTGCGTCTAGATCCAGCTTCCAGCAATAAAGCCGCCAAACTTACCAATATGCAAGTCAAAGTAGTCATTCAACTTTAAAACCCAATTTACTACATAAATTTTGATGCATTCGTAGTTAGAAAATACAGCACTAAAGTCTTAACTACGAAATTATTTCTCCATCAGAACCTATGAAACAATTCATCCAACAATTGCAACGAAGAACACCGTTAGGATGGCTACAACTAAGTCATGAAAAAAGTCGCCTACTAGTAGCATTGTCAGGAATTGCTTTTGCTGATGTTCTGATGTTTATGCAATTTGGCTTTCAAAGTGCATTATATGACAGCAACACCAGACTACATCGCAATTTACGCACAGATATTGTTATCATCGGTTCCCATAGCCGTAACTTTCAAAGAATGTCTAACTTTTCTCGCAGACGACTTTACCAAGCGATGGATATACCAGGGGTAAAGTCAGCCGAGGGAATTTATACCAGCATTATGGTTTGGAAAAATCCCCAAACCAGAAAAAATACAGACATTCTCGTTATTGGCTTTAATCCAGATAAGCCAGTTTTTAACTTACCAGAAGTTAATCAACAATTACAAACAATTAAACAGCCATACAGCTTCATTTTTGATCGGGGTGCCAGAGGAGAATATCAACAAACTATTACCCAAATTGAACAGGGTAACTCCATCAAAACTGAAATCGAACGCCAGACAGTAACTATTAGCGGACTATTTAAAGTTGGTGCTTCATTTGGCGCTGACGGGACTTTAATAACGAGTGATGAAAACTTCCTGCGATTACTTCCCCAACAACCAGCAGGTAGCGTCAGTATTGGTTTAATTCGAGTCCAACCAGGTGTTGATAAACAACAGGTAATAGCACAATTAAAATCTCATTTAGGAAATGAAGTTAAAATACTCACCCATGAAGAATTTATTGAATTTGAAAATGATTTTTGGAGTACCAACTCCCCCATCGGATTTATTTTTAACTTAGGTGTATCAATGGGTTTTTCTGTAGGCGTAATTTTGGTTTATCAAGTCCTGTCTACAGATGTCAACGCCCATGTCAAAGAATATGCCACCTTTAAAGCAATGGGTTATCGCAATTTATACCTATTAGGTATAGTCTTTGAAGAAGCAGTAATTTTGGCAATGTTAGGTTTTATCCCCGGTACAGGAGTATCTTTACTACTCTATTATCTGACTCGCAATGCCACAAATTTACCTATGTACATGACTACTATTAGAGCATTACAAGTATTAATTCTTACTATAATCATGTGTGTAATTTCAGGAGCGATCGCCACACGTAAACTCCGTTCTACCGATCCTGCTGATATGTTTTAAATCTCATTAGAGACGCGATTAATCGCGTCTCTACAATTGTCCTCCTTGTCTCCCTTCCCTGCCCCATGCCCAATGCCCCATGCCCAATCCCCATTTCTATCAAAAATCTCCATCATTTTTTTGGTCACGGTAAACTCCGCAAGCAAGTTTTATTTAATATCAACCTAGAAATTAATAGCGGCGAAATTATTATTATGACTGGGCCATCTGGATCGGGTAAAACTACGCTTCTTACCTTAGTAGGTGGTTTGCGTTCTGCTCAAGCTGGTAGTTTGCGCATATTAGATAGGGAACTCTGCGGTGCTAGTCCAAAAGAACTATTAGCAGCGAGACGGCATAACGGTTATATTTTTCAAGCACATAATTTACATGGAAGTTTAACTGTACTCCAAAACGTGAAAATGGGCTTGGAATTACACCAGCAACTTGAATTACCAGAAATACTCATGCGTTCAGCCCAGATCCTAGAGCAGGTAGGATTAGGACATTGCTTACATTATTATCCCGATCAACTCTCAGGCGGTCAAAAACAACGAGTAGCGATCGCTCGTGCATTAGTCAGCCATCCGCCAATTGTCTTAGCCGATGAACCCACAGCCGCCCTCGATAGTCAATCTGGTCGAGATGTAGTCAACCTCATGCAAAAATTAGCTAAAGAGCAAGGCTGTACAATTCTCATGGTCACCCATGACAACCGCATCCTCGATATTGCCGATCGCATAGTCCATCTCGAAGACGGTAAATTAAAACCAAAAATCAAAACTCAACAGTCAATAGTCAATAGTCAATAGTCAACCGTCAACTGTCAACCGTCAACCGTCAACTGTCAACAATCTCTAATTCATATTAATTAACCTTGACAACTGACACTTAACAACTGACGATTGACAACTGACAACTGACAACCGTACAGACACGATTAATCGCGTCTCTGACTAAATGATTGAAAACCTAGTCAATGCTTATACTCCTCTATTCACCTGGATTGGTCTAGGAATGATACTGTCTCGGTTTATACCCGATAGTTTTCTCAAATTACTGGGGTATATGCTTTACTGGGTAGGAGTTCCTCTACAACTTTTTGTTTTAGCGCGTCACACCGATTCATCGCATGGGGGATTAATACCTGCGATCGCAGTTCTCATCTTAATTGTGAGTCTGGTTCTTGCATCATTAATTGGCTGGGGGCTACAATTTTTAGCCCAGCGTCAAACAAGCTTAGAACAGACAAATATCGATTTACCTAGCGTTAAGTCCTTAGACCGAGCCAGTCTAGGCAGTTTTATTTTAGCGACAATATTAGGTAATACAGGCTTCGTTGGCTTAACACTCGCACAAGTGCTGACAGGCCCAGCCAATATGGATTGGGCAGTATTATTTAGCGTGACTAATAACGTTGTCGGCACATACGGTATTGCTGTTCTCATCGCCAGCTATTTTGGCAACAGACAAACCACAAATCATTGGTGGATTCAGTTGCGAGATTTGGTAACTGTCCCTAGTTTGTGGACATTTTTTATTGGGTTGAATACTAAATTTATCAAATTGCCCGCAGTAGTTGAGTCAGGGCTAGAACAAGCAGTTTGGGTAGTCATAGCCTTTGCTTTATTGCTAGTTGGTTTGCGAATGCAAGCCATGAAAGGCTGGAAAAATTTTCAGATGGCTTTAGTAGCCAGCCTGCTCAAAGTTTTAATAGTTCCACTATTAGTGGGTTTATGTGCCACCTATTTAGGTATAATTGGCGAACAACGTTTAGTGCTAGTACTGATGTCAGGAACACCTACAGGGCTTTCTGTACTGATTTTGGCAGAAGTTTACGACCTAGATCGCAGTTTATTGGCCAGCAGTATTGCCTTAAGTTTTGTGGGATTATTGCTAGCGCTTCCCCTATGGCTGGTCTGGTTTAGCTAAAATTTGTAACAGTAAAAAAATAATTGCCACAGATCGATAGTTAAAATAAAAAATACAGTTAAACTACCCGTTGTGCCCAAAATAGCTTTGCCTGGGGTTACCTCTTGCACATCTTAGGTAGTAAGATAGCTACATTAATTAACGTTCCCGATTCTTGACAAATAAACAATTAGAGTTTAGCCTCTGAACAATTTAGAGAGATTTATCTTTCTACAGAACATTTTCTTTCATGAGGAAACATGAGTAGTAGTAAGCTAGTCTGTTGTCCACAGACGTAAAGTTTTTGTGGCTCTATGACTCTCAAGGATCGGACTGATAATAATCAAAAAAACTTGCTTGGTTTTAATAACAAAGGTTTGACAGCCAATCGCTGGACAGCAAATTTAGTTATGGGAATGTTTGCAGCATTGCCCATTGCTTTAGCTGCGCCTGTAGATGCATTGCAGGTAGAGGTAACTCCCAAAAATCCCCAGTTGGGCGATACTATTTCAGTTGAGATCAATTTAGACAATCCAGCAAATGATAATAACCCAACAGTGGTAAGTGGCGATCAGACATACCCAGCATTTGAAATAGCGCCCAATCAATACCGCGCTTTTATCCCCACCACTCCCCTAGAAAAACCTGGAACTAGAACAATCCAAATCTCTGGGGATGATCAGGTACAAAACCTATCCTTGCAGGTGCGAAATCGCAAATTTCCCGTCCAACGGATTAATTTACCGCCAGGAAAAGCCGGAGTAAAAGCTACAGAACTGGAACTAAAGCGAGTAGCAGCTTTTAAAGCCTTACAAACTCCACAAAAATATTGGAGTGGCAAGTTTTTAAAGCCAAATGCTGGACGTATGAGTACAATTTATGGTGTACGCCGTTACTATAATGGTAAATTCGCCAATGATTATTATCATCGTGGCGTTGACTACGCTGGTGCACAGGGTTCAGCTGTAATTGCTCCAGCCGCAGGGAAAGTAGCTTTGGTTGGCACAGTATCTGAAGGTTTTCGGGTTCATGGCAATGTCGTAGGTATCGATCATGGTCAAGGAGTAACAAGTATTTTCATGCATCTCAGTCGCATTAATGTTAAAGAAGGCGAAATTGTCAAGGCTGGCCAGTTAATTGGCGCAGTCGGTTCAACAGGAGCATCAACAGGGCCTCATTTACACTGGGGTCTATATGTTAATGGCAAATCCGTTGATCCAACACCTTGGCGGACTCAGATTTTTGAGTAGCATAGATAATATTGATCGCGACTGTACATCATTTGTATATTATTTTGCCTATAATTAGGCAAAATAAACTAGATTGGTACCGTCCCTACTTTGCTGCGGTGGCTTAAAAAAAATGAGCGTTATGAGTATTGAAAAAATTGTTGAACAGGCTCTCCAGGATGGTTATCTGACACCAGCAATGGAAGCAGAAGTCGGGCGCATCTGTGATAACGCCTCGGAACTCTCAATCGAAGAATATATGGCGTTAGATCGACTAATGGGGGCGCTACTGACAGGAGAAGTTGTGGCGGTACCTCGCAAACAATTCATTAACGTCATGGAAGAGTTGGTACTGACAGAAGCGATCGCCAGAGTAGCAGAAATCGAAGCTACTAGCGAAAGTTCCTTAGATGTTGGGGATATTGCAGCTTACGCCCTCAACCGTCTACCGCCCCTATACGCCACAACCGAAGAAGGCGCTAATTACCAGCGTCAACGGGCTAAGGCAGAACTTCAAGAATTAATTGCCCAGCAAATCAGTGAGGCGATTGACCGTAACCTCGATCGCCCGAATAACACAAGAACCCCTGTCATGCCCAAAAACACAGGTAAAGAAGTCTTACGCCAAGTTAGTAGTTTGCTACAAGCTTACGCCCCCTCCTTTGAGGAAAAATCTCAATTTGCTTCCTAGTCAAAAGTCCATAGTCCATAGTCAATAGTCAAATAATTAATGACTAATGACTGTTGACTGTTGACTGTTGACTGTTGACCGTTGACCGTTGACCGTTGACTGTTGACCAATTGCAAAAATTATTCGCGCACCACAATTTGTGTCCCTACACCTACCTGTTGGTATAACAATCGGACATCAGGATTGCGCATTCTTAAACAGCCATGAGAAATTGCAGTTCCCATACTGCTGTTATCTGGCGTACCGTGAAAACCAATTTCGTTGTGTCCATCTGACCAAAAACCAATCCATCGGTCTCCGAGAGGACTATCAGCTCCAGGTTCAAATACTTTATTAGTAATTGGATGACGCCATATAGGGTTGTGCTGCTTGTGCATCACTTGAAAAGTACCTGTAGGCGTTTCCCAACCTTTTTTACCCACAGCAATTGGGTAACTTGCTATGACAACTTCTTCTTGAAAAACATAAGCGCGGCGATCGCTTAAATCAACCACTACTTGATTGCGATCGCCTGTCTGTTTATTACTATTAAAAAATTGTTGTTGCGCAGAAATCTGAGGTAACAGTGACTGCGGCAAAAAAGATGTGGCGTTACGTTTTCGTTCTGGCGATACTAATCGATTACTTTGAGACGCCTCAGTTGCCATAGCTACATTTTTGCTCGCAGTTTCCGACTTAGGATGATGAAACTTTGTTGTCATCGGAGATTGAGAGGTAGATTTCCCCTGTGTGCTTTTACCTGGGGGTACAGACGCACCTAAAGCCTCTGTTGACGATGACTTGCGTTTTGTGGCAGCTTGCTGCTCAAACTGCTGTCCTGCTTTCATTACGTGCCAATGGACAGCCAGAGACAAAATTGCTGTACCAAAACACAGCCACATGATTATTTTTGTTACAGATTCATTTCTGACCATTGCCACCACCTTTTATTGATCCCTGACATTTCCGGTTGGCTAATTTGTTATCTTTACCGTTTACTCATCAAAAATTTATCAATACTTATTAGTTGCCTTATGAATCTATTAATACCTTTGGGCACACTAAGGCTATGCAGAAGTCCCAGCAAGAATAACTCTAAATAAGAGAATTCATTACTTGGAACTATTGGGGTGCAGCAATCAATCATTAATGGTGTGTGTGGGAGTAAGACCATGTTTGAAAAACTATTGCTAGCAGTCACGATTACATTTTCCCTTAATTTCTTTTTGCAAGTTCGCGTACCCAATCAACAACAGACCGATGCTACTTATCAGCCGCCAACAGAAACATCAGCAACAATTTTAGTCACAAGACCGGATAAATAACAGTCCTAGTAGTTACAGCAGCCTCAAGTAAAGAAATTCCTACTTTGCTCCTAGTACAACGGGCGCGGAAATCAACCACATCAGGGTCAATTTCCCCCAAAATCTCCAAAAAGGTCATGATGAATCCATTCCGCCTTGTGGTTCTAGGTAAAATGTTGCCGATCGCCAATTCAGTAGATTGTTTTAGTTTCTAGAAAAAACTTAATTTTTTTTGCTCTCCATTATCAAATTTTTCCCGTTCTTCTTTAACTAGTTTTGCTCTTAATGTCAAGCGTATGTGACAGATATTATGAGCAGCACACATATAAGTAACATTGCCGTAATTCTAGCATCTGGTAAATTCTGGCTAAGAATCTTGCTGTGTAAGACCTAGAGCCATAAAAAGGTCGAATTAATTCTCAAAAATTGGCTTAAACTTATATACCGAATTGTTCCAGTCATAAATCCGTCCCTGATTCAGGAACATACAGCCAATTACCAGGTCTAATAGTAAGGGATGATTTAAAGCCAGTACGATCTATGAGTCAATCGATTACTGTATCCTGGTCAACGGTTGATGCGAATTTTCCGGAAGCATCAGTGCAAGTTGACAAACTCTCTAATCACGATTTAATTTTGCGCTGTCAAACAGGACTGCGCCCAGATCGCGCTGCTTTTGCAGAATTATTACGTCGCTACCAAACACAGGTCGATCGGGTGTTATACCACTTAGCACCAGATTGGGCTGACAGAGCCGATTTAGCTCAAGAAGTTTGGATTCGAGTGTATCGGAATATTAACCGATTACAAGAACCAGCTAAATTTAGGGGCTGGTTAAGCCGCATTGCTACCAACTTGTTTTACGACGAGTTGCGCAAACGCAAGCGGGTTGTCAGTCCCTTATCGCTGGATGCTCCCCGCTCGGTAGATGACGGCGAGATGGATTGGGAAATTGCTGGAGATACTCCAGGTCCAGAAGAAGAACTGACCACCAGAGAATTTTACGAACAACTGCGAGAAGCGATCGCTGATTTGCCCGAAGTGTTCCGTACTACCATTGTTCTTAGAGAAATCGAAGGTATGGCATACGAAGAAATTGCCGAAATTACGGGCGTTTCCTTAGGAACAGTCAAGTCGAGAATTGCTCGCGCGAGATCGAGATTGCAAGCTCAGTTGCAAAATTACCTAGACTCTTAATCTACAGAATCTATCTACTGCTACATGGCAGGATTTAAGGATTAATTAACAATAGTTACTAATTGTGTAGAAGTCTTAAAGATAGTCTGTCATTAGGAAGAACATTGATGAATTTCTCAAAAATATTCGCCGTCTCTACCCGTGTATGAATTGGTAATAATGTTAAGATGACTACTGATTCTCAGTTTTATGACCGTTCTCGCTTGCAAATTCCTGAAAATTGGGCAGATGGAATAGCGATGCCTACCAACGAATCAACGGGTGCTATGGATGATATGATGAAGCGCGATCGCTTCGAGTTATTAAGTGCTTACCTCGATGGTGAAGTAACAGCCGCCGAGCGCAAACAAGTAGAAGAATGGCTGGCAAACGATGCCTCTGTCAAATGCTTGTATGCTCGATTGTTAAAGCTACGGCAAGGCTTACAGGCTATGCCTGTACCAGCCTGCGAACAGCCGCTAGAAAAAACAGTCCAGCATGTAATGGCGCGGATTAATCGGCGTTCCCAGTTAACTTGGTTATTTGGCGGTGCAGCAGTTGCGGCTTGTGTTATTGGCTCCCTCACAGGCATTATTCCTGGAGGAAATAGCAAAACCTTACAACTAGCGCAACAACGCATAGAACCAACACAAACTGCGTCGGAACCTGCGGTTGTTGAAGAGCCAGCATCACCCTTAATGGTGGCTTTAAATAACCCAGTCGTCGAAATTCCCAAAGCAGCAGTAACTTCTCCGAGTAAACCTGCCAATCATCAAAAACCGAAACAGGCAGATTGGGAAAATAATATTAACTAATTGCCGAGTTCAGCCGAGTTAATAGATAACAAACTATCATAACTCCTTTTTGTCGGCTGTCAAACCACAGCCACTCCACCAGCCATCTGGCTGAGGGATGCCTCCTAATTGGCTGACTCTTTGTGGCGACATAAAGTAAACCCAAGCCAACCCTAAGGATAGTCCCTGTAAATCGGTAATCTCAATTTCCTGGCGGTTATAGAGATTTTCATCAGTTGGTCGATGAGGCTGGTAATCTTCCAGATCATCTAGCTGAGTGAAAATTTCTCCATCGGCAAATACAAGTAAATAACCATGAACTCGGCTATCTTCCAGAGTCATGGCGGGATAACCCATCGGTAAAGCAAACAGTTTACCGGGAGCGATCGCTCTTTTGGTATCTGTTACTTGAGCCGCACAATATCTTTTATAATTTACTTCACCTGGTTTCAAGGTGCCATAGACAAAAATACGCACTTGACCAGAAAATTTTATTTTGAATTCAGTCATACTCAATTTTAGCCACCTAAATTTGTTGGACTACTATTACCAAAAAACTGGGTCTAAAGCCCCGTCCTAAAAGGGCGGCTTTTTGATACAATTTATTAGGTTTCAGGTTGAAAAGCCGCTAGTAACTGCCCAACTAATTTGGCTCGGCAGTCATGAGTGCTGCTACGGTAAGCCACAGCACAGACTAGAAAACAATAAAGACCACGAGCAGCGAACACTCGTAAAACAGCGCAGTAAGTCTTTAACAAGGCTGAATGAATTCACTAAAGGCTTTTGGAGTAATCCACGTAGCGTAGGGCATACGCGAACGTGTCCGGAAATGGACAAACGCTTGGGGAGTAGTCCACAAAAAGGGCAACTAGAGACGCGATTCATCGCGTATTTCTAGTAGGCTCGGACTAGACATGATATGTAAGACCCGATCGGGAGTAACCTGAAAAGGCGATGTCAGCCCAAGAATCCTCCAAGTTTTACTTGGATGGAGTGTCAAAATATGGAGGCAAAGATAGACAAAAATTCCAGTAGGAGTATTTTTTGGTGGATTTGACCTATAACCCTGGTACCATTGAGGAAAAATGGCAACAAACATGGGCAGAACTTGGCTTAGATAAAACACCTGGTGATACAGCCAAGCCAAAATTTTATGCTTTATCCATGTTCCCTTACCCATCGGGTAGCTTACACATGGGTCACGTTCGTAATTATACCATTACTGATGTGATTGCTCGCCTCAAGCGGATGCAAGGTTACCGGGTACTGCACCCAATGGGTTGGGATGCTTTTGGGTTACCAGCAGAAAACGCCGCTATAGATCGGGGTGTCCCACCAGCAAAGTGGACTTATCAAAACATTGCCCAGATGCGCCAACAATTGCAGCGTCTTGGCTTGTCCATTGATTGGGACAGCGAATTAGCTACCTGTTCGCCAGACTATTACAAGTGGACACAATGGATTTTTTTGCAGTTCTTGGAAGCTGGGTTAGCTTATCAAAAAGAAGCGGCTGTGAACTGGGACCCTATTGACCAAACTGTATTAGCCAACGAACAAGTCGATAATGAAGGCCGTTCCTGGCGTAGCGGTGCTAAAGTTGAGCGGAAATTATTACGGCAGTGGTTTTTTAAGATTACCGACTACGCCGAAGAATTGCTCAATGACCTGGATAAATTAACAGGTTGGCCAGAACGAGTCAAATTGATGCAGGCTAACTGGATTGGTAAATCCACAGGCGCGTACCTGGAATTTCCGGTTGTGGGGTTTGAGGAAAAAATTAGCGTTTACACTACACGCCCAGATACAGTATATGGCGTGAGCTATTTGGTATTAGCTCCAGAACATCCTTTAACAAAGCGCGTCACCACAAAAGAACAGCAAGCAGCCGTAGAAGCATTTATTCAAGAAGTTGCCAATCAAAGCGAATTGGAACGGACTGCAGAAGATAAACCCAAGCGGGGGATTCCCACAGGTGGTAAGGCAATTAATCCGTTTACTGGGGAAGAATTGCCGATTTGGATTGCTGACTATGTACTGTATGAATATGGTACAGGGGCAGTCATGGGCGTACCTGCCCACGATGTCCGAGACTTCAAGTTTGCTAATAAGTACAACTTGCCGATTGAGTTTGTCATTGTTGAACCAGAAGCATTTGCTGATAAAGATTTAACTGCTACAGTTCCCGATGAAAACGGCGAAGTCTCTAACGTCATTCAGGTGGAATATAACGCAGCCTACACAGAACCAGGAATTTTGATTAATTCCGGGCAATTTACTGGTATGGCTTCCACAGATGCCAAGCAAGCCATAGTGGAATATGCCGAACAACAAGGTTTTGGCAAAGTGCGGGTACAATATCGCCTGCGGGATTGGTTAATTTCCCGACAAAGGTATTGGGGCGCACCGATTCCTGTAATTCACTGTCCGAACTGTGGTGTAGTTCCAGTGCCAGAAAAGGATTTACCTGTTCAGTTACCAGAAGAAGTGGAATTTACTGGGCGTGGTGGTTCGCCGTTGACGCAGTTAGAAAGCTGGGTAAATGTGCCATGTCCTAGTTGTGGCACGCCAGCCAAGCGCGAAACCGATACGATGGATACCTTTATTGATTCCTCGTGGTATTTCTTACGGTTTACGGATGCGCAAAACGAAAAACAGGTGTTTGATTCCAGTAAAACTAATGACTGGATGCCTGTAGATCAATATGTAGGTGGAATTGAACACGCGATTTTGCATTTATTATATTCGCGCTTCTTTACCAAAGTGCTGCGCGATCGCGGTTTGTTAAACTTTGACGAACCTTTCCAACGCTTGTTAACACAAGGGATGGTACAGGGTTTAACTTACATGAACCCCAATAAGGGCGGTAAAGATAAATGGATTCCCTCCCATTTAGTTAATCCTAGCGATCCCCGCGATCCCCAAACAGGGGAACCATTACAACGGCTGTACGCTACTATGTCCAAATCCAAAGGTAACGGGGTAGCGCCAGAAGATGTGATTAGCAAATACGGTATAGATACGGCGCGGATGTTCATTTTGTTTAAAGCGCCACCAGAAAAAGATTTAGAGTGGGATGAAGCCGATGTTGAGGGACAATTCCGCTTTTTAAACCGGGTTTGGCGCTTGGTAACAGACTATATTGCGGCTGGGGTATCGAAAAAGAAAGCTGACATTTCAAATTTGACGAAACCAGAAAAAGAATTACGGCGGGCAATTCACACAGCCATCAAAGCAGTAACGGAAGATGTGGAAGATGAATATCAATTCAACACCGCTATTTCCGAATTAATGAAGTTGAGTAATGCCTTAACAGATGCTAGCTGCAAAAATTCACTAGTTTATGGGGAAGGAATTCAAACTTTAGTGGTGTTATTAGCCCCCTTTGCACCACATATTGCTGATGAATTGTGGCACTCATTAGGGAATAGTGATTCTGTTCACACCCAATCCTGGCCTGGTTTCGATCCTGCGGCTTTAGTAGCTGATGAAATTACCTTGGTAATTCAAATTATGGGCAAAACTCGCGGTGCTATTCAAGTGCCATCGCAAGCCGATAAAGCTGCTTTAGAGAAATATGCCAGAGAATCAGAAGTTGCCCAACGTTATATTGAGGGTAAAGAGATTAAAAAGGTAATTGTCGTTCCTGGGAAATTAGTTAATTTTGTCCTTGGCTAATCGCTAGGGGCTAGGGCTAAGGACTGTTTTCAAACCATAAATTAGACTTCAATGTAGTGGACTGACACGCCTAAAATGTTGCAATATAATTTTCTTGTGGGGTGGACATCTTGTCCGCCCAGGACGGGCGAGACGCCCATCCCACAAGAGTTTGACTAATGCACTATTTTAGCTGTGTCAGTCCACTACGTTTATCAAGGTTTTTGGCTTTAACTGAACCGTATTGCCCTAAAGTCGATGAAAAATGCAAGGTATAGGGGATTAGCATAAAGAGAAGTTTCACACTAGCGTAATAGTCCTGCAACAAAAGCTTCAAAAACGCTATCTATATTAGTAGTAGATCTAAAATATCCTTCCAGATAGCAAATGCAAAACCAACCTCGCGACGGAGAAAAGCTCACAAACACTAATTCTTCTCATACTGATAGCGCTAAATACCACAATCATGCACCCTGGAAAAAAGCAGCTGCTTCTCTATCGCTGGTGCTGCTGGGATCTGGGATGACATTGGCAGGTGGTTATTTAGCAGGAAACCAAGAGAAGCTATCTCAGAGCGCATCGAATTTAGCAGTTAGCCCAGCCAATGCTGCACCGCTATTACCCGCAGCTACAGACCCGAATTTTATTACTGAGGTGGTGCAAAGGGTAGGCCCGGCTGTGGTGCGAATCAACTCTTCGCGCACTGTGAGAAGTCGGATACCAGAGGAATTTAATGACCCATTTTTCCGCCGTTTCTTTGGTTCCCAAGTCCCCATACCTCAAGATAGACAGGTACAAAGGGGTACGGGTTCAGGGTTTATCGTGAGTAAAGATGGTCGAATTTTGACTAATGCCCACGTAGTTGATGGTGCTGATACAGTGACAGTTGTTCTCAAGGATGGGCGCAGCTTTCAAGGTAAGGTGTTGGGTAAAGATGAGTTAACAGATGTGGCTGTGGTGAAAATTCAGGCTGAGAATTTACCAACAGTCAGTATCGGGAACTCAGACCAATTACAACCGGGACAATGGGCGATCGCAATTGGTAACCCCTTAGGATTAGATAATAGTGTCACCACTGGGATTATTAGCGGCACCGGACGCAGTAGCAATCAAATTGGTGCGCCGGATAAACGAGTACAATTTATTCAAACTGACGCCGCTATTAACCCAGGTAATTCTGGCGGGCCTTTACTTAATGCCCGTGGTGAAGTTATAGGTATGAATACAGCGATTATTCAAGGTGCGCAAGGATTGGGCTTTTCTATCCCAATCAACACAGCACAACGAATTTCTAACCAACTGATAGCTACAGGTAAGGCACAGCATCCTTATCTCGGAATTCAAATGGTAGGCTTGACACCAGAATTAAAGCGAAACATTAACTCAGATCCCAATCTGAATTTAAATGTTCAAGAGGATGAAGGGGTGTTAGTGGTGCGAGTCATACCCAATTCTCCCGCAGCTAAAGCTGGAATTCGCCCTGGTGATGTGATTCAAAAACTCAACGGTCAAGCAGTCTCCAATCCTAGCAATATCCAACAATTTGTCGATAATAGCGAAATTGGTGGTCAAGTGCGTCTAGATTTACGTCGCAATGGGCAGAATGTTAGTTTAGCTGTGCAACCAGGGGCTTTACCCGATAGAGTGCAATAAAGCGGTAAGTGGGATTAATTAAAAAAGGTAAATTTAACTAAATTTTGAGGATGGGCTTTTTAACCCATCCTCATGTTTTGCTAATGAGTTTAACCGCGAGTAGCTTCTAAGATACGAGAAAAATAGAAGCGGGTTTTAGTCATTGATTTTCGTTGCACTGAGAATCCATTCTTTTGGAGAATTTGCAAGACATCAGCTTCACGATGTAAGTAGGCGCGAGTTGTTTTACTCGGCCCGGGAAAGAAACTACCAATCTTTTTGAGTAAGGCTAAAGCACAGGTTTTAGGCGCAAAACTAATAATTATCCTGGACTGTGCCAAAGAACACAGGTGAGAAATCATCTCATCTGCTTTTTCTTGGGGATAATGGATGAGAACATCTAAGCAAATCACCGTGTGATAGCTACCACTTAGAGACTCTAAATCTTGCACGGCGAAGGTAGGATTATCATTATTTCCCAAGGTCTGTAAGGCTCTTTCTTTGCCTTCTGTGACCATTTTTTCGGAAATATCGCTAGCATAGACTTTAGCACCTTCTGTTGCTAAGGGAATGCTGAGACTGCCTACACCACATCCCGCGTCACAGATTGATAATTCTGCTAAATTGTTATCAGCTTTTAACCAGCCGATGACTGTATCCACAGTTTGTTGATGTCCGTTGCGGATGTCTAGCTGGACTTTGTTGACTTCTCCATCGCCGTATATCCGCTTCCATCGGTCAAACCCTGTGGAATTGAAATATTCACGAACAATCGTTTTATCGTCGGCTGCGTTCATAAAGTTCGATTTCTAAGGTTTCCCAATGCTTAAAATTATCATTGATGGAAACCGCCAAGAACGTTTCTGTTTAAAGATTTTTCGATTTTTATCGGCTTCAGTAGCCGGGGATAAATAAAGTTACCAGGGAAAGGCTGTTATTTATCCTGCGCGATCGCATTTTAGCAGACTGATTAGTTCTAATGTACTAAAAAATGGCGATCGCGCATACATTTCTGTCTTGATGAGAGTTAGCAATTTTGGACAAATCTTTAATTTTCAGAAAAATACGATAGAACTTGTCCAAGATATGTGATATTTTTCATAGCCAATAATTCATAGTTCAGCATATTTTGTTCATTAACTCTTGGCTATTGACAAATAGACAATTTTACTATCAAATCTGATTGATTAGTTCTTACCAACGATATTTAAAAAACTAACTTTAGAGAGAATCGGGAAAGCGATCGCAACATTTATGCTGTTAACGATTTAATTTTTTATGTCTGCCTTTTGACTAGAAAATTTATCAATTAAGCATGATGAAGATAAGTCATGATTATTTCCTATTGATTAATTTTACTCTTGAGTTTTTTATTAACAATGGCACTAGAATCCCTAGTAAATAGTCCGATTATTGCATTTACCATTCTTCTCGCAGTCATCTTGACTGTACCACCAATATTTGAGCGATTGCGGTTACCTGGATTAGTAGGTTTACTAGTGGCAGGTGTAATTTTGGGACAAAATGGCTTAAAGCTATTAAATTCCGAGTCAGAAACTATCAATCTGCTTTCGGAGATTGGGAAAATCTATTTGATGTTTGTAGCGGGACTGGAAATTGATTTAGAACAATTTCGCAAAACTAGAAATCGCTCAATAAGTTTTGGTATTTTCACATTTATAGTACCATTAATTGCGGGTATTATTGCGGGACGCTTATTTAACTTTAGTTGGAATACTAGTGTTTTAATTGGTTCTTTGCTAGCTTCTCATACTCTTTTAGCATATCCAATTGTGAGTCGTTTGGGAGTTGTTAGCAATGAAGCTGTAACAGTCACAATTGGGGCAACGATTTTTACTGATACAGGTGCTTTATTAGTATTAGCAATTTGTGTGGGGATTCACGGTGGGGATTTTTCAGCTTTAAGTTTAGCCACTTTATTAGGTGGTTTAGCAATATATTCTGCTGTCGTTCTTTTTGGCTTTGATTGGGCAGGAAAACAATTTTTTCGGCGTTCTGGAGACGAACAAAGTAATCAATTTTTATTTATATTACTAGCATTATTTCTCGCCTCTGTAGGGGCGCAAGTCATTGGTGTTGAGAAAATTGTTGGTGCATTTTTAGCTGGTTTAGCTGTTAACGATGTACTAGGGAGAAGTCCAGTTAAAGAAAAGGTTGAATTTATTGGTAGTGCATTATTTATCCCATGTTTTTTTATAGACATGGGATTATTAATTGATATTCCGGCATTCTTAAAAACTCTCAGTTCAATTTGGCTGACTGTAGTGATTGTCATCGCTTTAATTGGTAGCAAATTTATCGCCGCATTCATAGCTAAATTACTTTACCGTTACAACAATGCAGAATTGTTGACAATTTGGTCATTATCTTTACCACAAGTAGCAGCAACCCTCGCCGCAGCATTAGTTGCTTATCAAACTGTTAATCCTGCTGGTGAACGATTAATTAATGAAGGCGTATTAAATAGTGTAATTGTTCTGATGTTGGTTACTTCCGTAATGGGGCCAGTAATCACAGCGAGAAGTGCTACTTTACTGCAAGTATCTGAGGCAGATTTGGCAGCAGATAAATTGACTACTTGGTGGGAAAGTTCTGAGGAAGAACTACTAGAACACTACACCGAAAATTTTACTATTATAGTGCCGATATATAATCCCCAAACTCAACGTTATTTGATAGAAATGGCAGCTTTATTAGCTCGTCATGAATCTGGGAGAATTGTGCCATTAGCGATTACTAAAGCTCATATTCAAATGGACGATCCGCAATTAGTAGTAGCATTGGAAGAAAATAAGAAAAGACTAAATTTAGCTAAAGAAATTAGTCAGGAATTTAATGTAGAAGTATCACCTATAATTCGGATTGATGATGATGCAGCTTTAGGAATTAGCCGCACTAGTCGCGAACAAAATGCCAATTTAGTAGTGATGGGTTGGTCGCGGACAACAGGCTTGCGTGCCCGTTTATTTGGTAATGTGATTGATAGCGTGTTTTGGTCTTCTCACTGTCCGGTAGCAGTAACACGCTTATTAAGCAGTCCGGCGACTATTCAAAGAATTATAGTACCTGTTGGGGACTTAACCAAGCAAACCATAGGCGCTGTCAGGTTTGCGCAAATTTTAGCGGATGTTAACCAAGCAGAAGTGGTACTCTTACATGTGAGCGATCGCAAAACTCCCCCACATTTGATAGATAGATTTACCGCTCAATTGTCAGAAGTCGTTGATAAAGGTCAGTTACAGGTAAATACTCATATTCAAACCATTAAGGGCGATGATATTGCTAGAATTATCATTCGCGAAGCGCAGAAGTTTGATTTAGCTGTATTACGTTCTGTGCGCTATCGTACAGCTGGAGGATTAGCTGTCAGCCATGTGACAACCCAGATAATTAGAGAATTGAAATGTTCAATAGTTTTGTTAGGAGAGCCTAATTCTTAAGTAGCTCGGTGTTATTAAATATAATTGGTCATTTGTCATTGGTCATTGGTCATTTGTTAGGTTATATATAAGAATGCGATTTGATTATTGTTAGAATTTAATTCTAATTTAAATAATGTTGGTGTTACATCAATATATTCTAGAGGGCATGGCATTGCCATGCCCCTACCATCTGTCGCATTCTTTTTTAAAATTGGTATAGGTATATGTAAGGTGCGTTACACTTCGTGATAATGCACCTTATTTTGATTTTGCTACTTTGTGCTACGGCTCCCTTAATTCTAGATAATATGATTTTTGGGGTCATAAAAAATTGCCATAACTGTTGCCTAAGTAGACATCAGTATGGCAAACTCTAGTTTATCTAAAAATTTAGAAAAATGGCTTTTTTATGGATGTGCTACTTTTAAAAACCCTCATTAGCTTAATGAATTAAGCCATAAACCAAGGACTCCACGCAGAAATTTTATCTTCCACTACATATACTCTCTTGCGCTTGTCAGCATTGTCAGATACTAACACTTTCAAGGTAACTGTATAAACATTATTAATGATTTGGTGACCGTAACCAATGACTTTACCCAATTGTCCAGTTTCTTGATTTATTACGTTTTCTTCAAGAGTAAACATACGAGTAACTGTCTGACATAGACAGTTGGTAAATGGTATTTCATATATTATTGGCATTATCTAAAATAAAAACTTCAGCCTTTAAGTATATTCATTTTATTGCTGAAGAAATATTTGTATTTATTGGAAAATAAAATTATAAAATCACATTTTTTAAAACAGCAAATAGCATTTTTGGGCAATATAAAGATATTTATATTGCCCTTAAATATTTCCAAAAATAAATTTTTTGTAACTTAGTAAAGCTCTGAAATAACAACTATTGCATAGGCACTAAATAATTATTGATTAACAAATCATAGAGATTAAATTATTAATCTCATCTGTGGCTATTTCTCACACTGTAAGTAGGTAGTTGGAATTAAATATAAGATGGACGTAGGTTGGGTTGAGGAACGAAACCCAACACCCGTATGGGTTACGCTATCGCTAACCCATCCTACAAATAATTATGTCTCCCTACTAAGTAGCGATAATATCTACAACAATCCAGTTTATATAGACAGTCCTAATTTTTCTATCCGGTTGCGTACAGACAAAATGAAAATGATCTTGTCACTTTAATTAAACAAGCGCTGGTATTCTGCTTTGACTATGCCATAACATTCACAGGCGGTTGTTTCTAAGCGTTTTCTATCAACAATCTGGATATTGCCTCGCTGATAAGAAATTAAGCCTCTACTTTGCAGTTTACTCGCTGTTTCGCTGACTCCAGAACGTCTGACACCCAGCATCGTAGATAAAAATTCTTGGGTGAGGGGAAGTGACTCGGAACCGATACCATCACTACTCATCAATAACCAGCGACTTAGCCTAGCTTCTATATTATGAAGACGGTTACAGGCTGTACTTTGCGAGCCTAAGACAATTACTGTATGTATATAACGGTAGAGAATCTTTTGTAGTGCGTTGCTAGTTTTGAAAGCCTCTTTGAAAATACCAGCTTTGATCCGCACAGCTTTTCCGGGGATTTGTGCTAACGTTTGCATAGATGTTGTGCTTGCATCCAATATAATTGGTACGCCAGCCATTCCTTCTCGTCCGATACAGCCAGATTCCACTGTAGAACCATCCTCCATTATCGTTACGAGAGACAGCAACGAATTCACGGGAAAATAGGCATAGGGAATAGGCTCATGAGGCTCAATTATTACTTGTGTAAGTGATAAAGAGACTATCTCTAGATGAGGATACAAGTTGTTTAACTCATCAGGAGGTAATTGGGCAAGCAGCTGATTTTGCGTAACTATTGCTGCATCTTGATGAGTAGACATCATTGATGCCTCCTGAGATTGATAAGTGTAATACTGCTAAATTAACTTGAAGCTCAAGCTTGCCAAAATCTCTAATTAGTTAGATATTTTCCATCTATAGCTCAAATCTAGTTTGACAATCGCTGCCAGGTTAGTTCTTTCGTAGTCTCATCCCAATGCCAGCGTAATAAATTAGCGGGTTGATGGGTTGCAATTCCGGGTAAACCTATCGCTTTTCTCGGTGCATCGGTAGCTAATGCGATCGCTCTTTCTACGTCACATATCCCCCATTTTACCAAGTTCTGTACCCCTACTAATAAGGGTAAAGTTGTCCCTGATAAAGTCCCATCAGGCAATCTAGCTGTGCCATTTTTAACTTCTATCTGCCGACTATCCCAAGGATACACCCCATTGGGTAGCCCCAAGGGTGCTAAAGCATCGCTGACGAGAAATAATCCTGAAGTAGCACGCAGGAGAATTTCTAGCATAGTTGGTGTCACATGCTCCCCATCGGCAATAAAACCACACATTACACCAGGATGAGTAATGGCTGCGCCTAATAATCCTGGTTCGCGATGATGTAATGGTGGCATAGCATTAAAGGCATGGGTAACCATTGTTGCACCCAATTCAAAAGCTTGTTGAGCTTGGGCTGCTGTAGCTTGAGAATGCCCTAAACTGACTGTAATCCCCAAAGAACGCAAATATGGGATGACTTGGTGAGTGGGATCTAATTCTGGTGCGAGGGTGATAACTTTGACAATTTGGCTATAATCGCCCAATAATCTTTTAACTTGGTCAATTGTTAAAGGTAACAAGTATTCTGCGGGATGTGCGCCGCGTTTTTGCGCATTTAAAAATGGCCCTTCTAAATGTACGCCGAGAATTTGCGCATTTGCTGTTTGACTGGAAATAAAATCAGCAATGATAGAAAGCGATCGCTGGATATTTTCTATTGAAGTTGTGACTAATGTCGATAAAAATCCATCTACGCCCACATTACCTAAAAATTGCGTAATTTTTGGTATTAAGTGCGCATTATCTGCTTCTAATTCGGGAAATGCTAACCCCAATGCACCGTTAATCTGTAAATCAACACCACCTAAAGAAATCCAATCACCTGCAACATCTAAAACTGGCAAATCCGCAGATGAAACCCGTTTAAATACTGTCGTCATCGGTAATATTTGCTCAATTATCCCCTGAGAATTAATCAAGAGCATTTGCAAGCCTTGATAACCGGGAATTCTTGCATTGATGATATCTAAATTTTGCGCGATCGCAGTTGGTGTTGCTTTAGTCATACATTGGCGGGAAAATAGCTAAATCTGATTTGTCAATAGTCAATTGGCTAATAATCCAAAATCTAAAATCCAAAATCTAAAATTCTATGGCTCCCCTTATCGGTATTATCATGGGCAGTGATTCTGACTTGCCCACAATGAAAGATGCGATCGCAATTTGTGATGAATTTGGCATTGAGCGCGAAGTGGCGATCGTTTCTGCTCATCGTACCCCAGAACGCATGGTACAGTACGCGCAACTTGCCCATCAGCGCGGTATTAAGGTAATTATTGCCGGTGCTGGTGGTGCAGCTCATCTGCCGGGAATGGTAGCTTCTTTAACACCACTACCAGTAATTGGTGTGCCTGTAGCTACTCGTAATTTACAAGGTATTGATTCTTTGTATTCAATTGTACAAATGCCTGCTGGTATACCTGTAGCCACAGTAGCCATAGGTAATGCTAAAAATGCTGGTTTGTTAGCAGTACAAATTCTGGCGACTCAGCAACCAGAATTACTCGAAAAAGTCCAAAAATACCGTGAAACATTGGCTGAATCAGTTCTGACAAAGCAAGCCAAACTAGAACAACTTGGTTACGAACAATATTTAAAAGAAGAATTGTAAGATTTTTACAACTCAATCTAAGAGTAAATTGTAATTTTATTACTTAACATGTAGTAAAATTACTATATTTGTATTGTTATTATTTATTCCCTACAGAGATTCCAAACCTTCTAAACAAAGTTTCTTTAATCTTCTGTATAAAAATTTAATATTTTTTTGGTATTTTGCCTGTGATGTCAGGAAATGCTGAAATACAGAGATTCAGTTTACTACGATCCCAAATCTAGCCACTCTAGCCAGAGATAGAAAAAACAAATCGTATATCCTGATACAGAATTATGTTTTTGGTAACATAGACAATCAATCAAATTTATCAATGAGTTTATAAATATTTGTCTTGAGGAAGAAATATATCTAATTCCTAAGTACAACATTTTATGGATTCTCAACCAACCTTTTGTAGCAAGTGGAGTTGCCATCATCAGTTAATCTCAGTGTAAATTGAATATTTGTTCTGATTCTCTAGCCTGCCAACAGGACAAGAACGTAATGAAACATTAGTTATCTGCAATTAAATTCTTAACGCAGGTTCTCCAATCAAACTTTGTACTTTATCGTTGGTTAACACAAATAACCAATGAACAATAAATAGTGACTAATCGCAGTCGAAATTCAGCAATGTCTAGATTTTCAGCTTGACAGTTCAAAAATTAAAGATTCAATGAAAAAGACTTGACTGATTGTTGCATTAGCGAAATAATAACGAATTTTTGAAATCTCCCAAAAAATTTGCCAAGTTATTTACAAAAGTAGCAATTGTTTCTTAAACTTTTATTTAGGTTATTTGAGTTTCTGGTTGGCAAACAAATTGCTTGAAATGCAAATGTAAAAAGTGTCTTGATGTCAATTCAAGCCCTGTTTTTTCAGTGCTGACATATTTATCCCATTAACAATGGTTTGGAGTAAGATGTTCAACTTAATGCACAAGCAGAAATTAAAAACACAAAATAGGCGTAGGTCTATAAAGGCTGTTTCTAAAACTTCACAATATAAATCAAAAACTAACCTATTCACAACAATTAAGCGACTATCTCCCAATTGGCAAGCTTGTCTATTATTAGCTGCTGTCATCGTCATGGGATGGGGATATGCAGCCGTTGCTCAGGCTCCAGCTACAGCGCCAGCCGGGCCAACAACAGCAGATCTAAAAATTGCGATTGACACTTTATGGGTAGCGATCGCCGCCTTTTTGGTATTCTTCATGAACGCTGGTTTTTGTATGTTAGAAACCGGCTTCTGTCGCCAAAAAAATGCTGTGAACGTCCTAGCCAAAAACTTGATTGTATTTGCCCTCTCGACAGTAGCGTTTTGGGCAATTGGTTTTGGCTTGATGTTTGGCGATGGCAATGATTTTATCGGGCTGAATGGATTTTTCCTTGCAGGTCAAGATAACAGTCCCGCGACTGGCGAGGCTTACAAAGGTGTTTTTAGTGCGCTGAGTTGGACAGGCGTTCCTTTAGCAGCTAAGTTTTTATTTCAGTTAGTGTTTGCTGGTACAGCCGCCACAATTGTTTCTGGTGCAGTTGCAGAACGAATTAAATTTGTTGACTTCTTAATTTTCAGCGTCTTACTTGTAGGTATTGCCTATCCAATTACCGGACATTGGATTTGGGGTGCTGGTTGGTTGGCTGATATGGGTTTTTGGGATTTTGCTGGTTCTACAGTAGTCCACTCAGTCGGTGGCTGGGCGGCTTTAATGGGTGCAGCATTTCTCGGCCCCCGCATTGGTAAATATCAAGATAAGCAAGTTGTCGCCTTACCCGGCCACAACATGAGTATTGCTACTTTGGGCTGTTTAATTCTCTGGCTGGGTTGGTTTGGCTTTAACCCCGGTTCCGTGATGGCTGCCGATCCTAGTGCAATTACTCACATTGCTCTAACAACCAACATGGCGGGAGCAGTTGGCGGTATTGCTGCGACAATTACAGCTTGGCTGTACTTGGGTAAACCAGACCTCTCAATGATTATCAATGGTATCTTGGCAGGTTTAGTTGGTGTTACAGCCTCTTGTGCTTACGTCAGCATTGGCAGTTCTGTAGTTATTGGCTTAATTGCGGGAATAATTGTAGTTTTCGCTGTCCCCTTCTTTGACAAACTGGGCATTGACGACCCAGTAGGCGCAACTTCAGTTCACCTAGTTTGTGGTGTTTGGGGAACTCTAGCAGTTGGTTTATTTTCTGTTGGGCCTGGTGGTTATCCTTGGATGGTTGACTTAGCAGGTAAACCAGTAGGGCCGCATGGATTATTCATGGGTGGTGGCTTCAGCACATTAATTCCCCAAATTGTTGGCATTCTAGCTGTAGGTGGTATTACTGTACTTCTCAGCAGTATCTTTTGGTTAGCATTAAAAGCTACTTTAGGTATCCGTGTAACTCGCCAAGAAGAGTTGGAAGGCTTAGATATTAGCGAACACGGTATGGAAGCCTATAGTGGATTTATTACCGAATCCAGTACAGACGGATTTTCTCAAGGTTATAGTTCTGGAGATATTCCCCAAGGTAGCGATGTACCAAATACTCTGTAACTGGTTGTAAATTTCAAATCTGTTGATTTTATAGCTAAAAACCTACCCCTACGAGTTTGATGCTCATACAGGTGGTAGGATTTTTATTTTCAATTTTCTCCCTAAAAAATAGTGAACATGATTACTGGAGTTTAGACTAAATGGAAGCAAACAGAAAATAACAGCAACAGATTTACTGAACTAAAAAAATACACCATAAACGGGTAGGGGAAGCGCCCCAAAAAA
>NZ_CAWPNJ010000022.1:0-144501 GCF_963889195.1 Calothrix sp. FACHB-168 | reverse complement strand
ACCACAATCTACTTAATTCGTTGATTTTTCCATTTTTGGGTGTAAAGCTTGTCACTCAGTTATCCTGAGTTACTTTGTCATGTGTTTAGTCTAAACTCCAGTGAATTTTGACTATTGACTATTGACTTTTGACCACCCTTGTGGGGGTTTTTGTGTTCGGTGCGTAATTACTAGGATCATCGAATGAGCTATTTTTCCAATTGAGTTGATGAGTGAAGGATATCGAATAATCCTGAAACTGCTTTGGTTGAAGAGCTTCATCAATTACAAACTGCGAATTGCGTTGGCGTTAGCCTACTCTCCGAGAACGGTACGTGAACGCATAGCGTATCCGCAGGATTCACCGCTTGCGATATTGCGAATTGCGAATTGCAAATTATGGCTTTACTGTTACTGCTAAATGTAACCCTAAAGCATCCAACAAAGAGTTTAGACTGTAAAACTCAATTTCGCCTTTATCTAATAGCATCTGGTCAAGTTTATTGTATCGTTCCTTGACTTGTGCAGACAGACGATCAACTCCACCTTGCGCTTCTATAATATTTTTAAGTGCTTTACTCATCATTTTCGGATCGCCTTCTTCTAAAACAACCTCAATATAAGCTGCTGCTTCTAGGGGATTTTGAAGGTCTTGTATCAGTTTTTCGTGATAGCTTGTACTTCTAGGCATCATCTCTACTCCTATAGTCTTGCCAATATTTCTTGGCTTTAGTAATATCTTTATCCTGGGTGCTTTTATCGCCACCACACAAAAGAATAATAATTGCTGAACCTTCCTGACCAAAGTATATACGGTAGCCAGAAGCATAGTCTATTCTCAGTTCAAAAACACCATCACCAACTGATTTATAATCACCTAAATTACCCTCTTCTACTCGGTCAAGTCTTGCTCTTATTTTAGCCTTTGCTCTTCTATCACGCAGAGAGTCAAACCACTCAGAAAAAATATCTTTACCATCACTACTTAAATAATTTCTAATATCCTGTGGTTGAACTTCCATAATAAATTTGAGCAAAAATTGTCATGACAATTGGCAATTTACAGTACCCTTCGCGAAGCAAGCTACGCAATTTGCAGTTATCAAATCAGTCAGGGTTTGAAAACCATTAATTAACAATTGTCCAATGAGATCGTACATTTTACTTGAGAAATATGAATTGCGAATTGACAATTGTTTTGGTGATAGCCTGTTGCTGATATGATGGTAATAATTAATCGTTAAATAATATTCAAATGTGACAGTTTAGATATCTTCATGTCAACTGGGAATTAAACTATACTTTAAGTATGAGAAAAAATTGCTAACACCCAATTATAAGTAAGGCATTCAGCTATAAAAATGGAGTAAACTTTGATAGCCAAATATTGCCAAAAAATATTTCATAATTAAGAGTAGAACATCCCAATGGAGAATACAAAAATGTTAGAACAATACCGTCAGCATGTTGTAGAACGCGCCCAACTCGGTATTCCTCCCCTACCATTGGATGCAAAGCAAACATCAGAATTATGTGAATTGCTCAAAAATCCGCCACCAGGGGAAGAAGATACATTATTGCATTTATTGCGCGATCGCGTACCCCCCGGAGTTGATGCAGCTGCTTATGTGAAAGCAGGGTTTTTAACTGCGATCGCTAAAGGTGAAACCAAAAGTCCCTTAATTTCCCGTATCCAGGCGGTAGAATTACTAGGAACGATGGTAGGCGGCTACAATGTCCAAGCTTTAATTGAATTGCTGCAAACTCCCACCGTTTCTGTCTCCGACTCTTCCGAAACCCCCTTGGTAATGGGGGGACAAGGAAAAGAACCCATCGCCGCATACGCCGCCAACGCCCTGAGTAAAATTCTGTTGGTGTATGATGCTTTCCATGATGTTTTGGAACTATCTAAAACCAATCCCTTTGCCAAGCGCGTGATAGATTCATGGGCAGAAGCGGAGTGGTTTACTGTTCGTCCCCAACTCCCCAAAGCAATTACCGTCACAGTCTTCAAAGTTTCTGGGGAAACCAACACCGACGACTTATCCCCCGCTACCCACGCTACCACACGCCCGGATATTCCCCTACACGCCTTAGCCATGTTAGAGTCACGGCAACCGGGAAGCTTAAACACCATTGCCGAGTTAAAGCAAAAAGGACATCCTGTGGCTTATGTTGGGGATGTAGTGGGTACCGGTTCATCGCGGAAATCTGCTATTAACTCCGTATTGTGGCACATGGGTAATGATATTCCCTTCGTTCCCAACAAACGCGCAGGGGGATATATTTTAGGTGGTGCGATCGCGCCTATCTTTTTTAATACAGCTGAAGATGCTGGTGCTTTGCCAATTCAGTGTGATGTCACCAAATTAGAAACAGGTGATGTGATTACCATCCATCCCTACAAAGGCGAAATTACCAACGAAGCCGGCGAAGTAATTTCCACCTTCACCCTCAAACCCGATACAATTCTTGATGAAGTCCGTGCAGGTGGACGTATACCTTTGTTAATTGGGCGTACCCTCACCGACAAAACCCGCCAAGCATTAGGTTTAGAACCCAGCACCTTATTTATTCGTCCCCAAGCACCAGAAGATACAGGTAAAGGCTACACCCTCGCCCAGAAAATGGTAGGGAAAGCTTGCGGATTACCTGGCGTTCGCCCTGGTACATCTTGCGAACCGATCATGACTACCGTTGGTTCCCAAGATACCACAGGCCCCATGACCCGCGATGAATTAAAAGAACTCGCCTGTCTTGGTTTCAGTGCTGATTTGGTAATGCAGAGTTTCTGTCACACCGCAGCTTATCCCAAACCAGTAGATATCAAAACCCACCACGACTTACCAGACTTTTTCGCCCAACGTGGCGGCGTTGCCCTACGTCCTGGTGATGGTATCATTCACTCTTGGCTAAACCGGATGCTGTTACCCGATACCGTCGGTACTGGTGGCGATTCTCACACCCGCTTTCCTTTAGGTATTTCCTTCCCCGCAGGTTCCGGGTTAGTAGCTTTTGCCGCAGCCTTAGGTGTCATGCCTTTGGATATGCCAGAATCAGTTTTGGTAAGATTCAAAGGAGAATTACAACCAGGAATTACCCTCAGAGATATTGTTAACGCCATTCCCTACGTCGCCATTCAAAAAGGATTGTTAACAGTAGAGAAAGAGAACAAGAAAAACATCTTCTCTGGGCGAATTTTAGAAATGGAAGGCTTACCCGATTTAAAAGTAGAACAAGCCTTTGAATTAACAGATGCATCTGCCGAACGTTCCTGTGCAGGTTGCACAATTAAACTGAGTACAGAAACAATTTCCGAATATCTGCGTTCTAATATTGCGCTGTTAAAGAACATGGTAGCCAGAGGTTATCACGATGAGCGTACTATCATGCGTCGTGTCGCCAAAATGGAAGAATGGTTAGCCAATCCCGTATTACTTGAAGCCGATGCAGATGCAGAGTATGCCGAAATCATTGAAATTGATTTGAACGAAATCAAAGAACCCATTGTTGCTGCTCCCAATGACCCCGATAATGTTAAATTATTATCGGAAGTTGCTAACGATCCAGTACAAGAAGTATTCGTTGGTTCTTGTATGACAAATATCGGTCATTATCGCGCAACCGCGAAAGTTTTAGAAGGCGCAGGTGAAGTAAAAACACGCCTGTGGATAGCACCACCAACCCGCATGGACGAAAACCAATTAAAAGAAGAAGGTGTATATAGCGTATTTGGTGCGGCTGGTGCGAGAACAGAAATGCCAGGATGCAGTTTATGCATGGGAAATCAGGCGCGAGTTGCTGATGGCACAACTGTATTTTCTACCTCTACCCGCAACTTTAATAATCGCATGGGTAAAGGTGCAAGAGTGTATTTAGGTTCCGCAGAATTAGCCGCAGTTTGTGCATTGTTAGGACGCATTCCCACAGTACAAGAATACTTAGATATTGTGGCGAAAAAGATTAATCCTTTTGCTGACAATTTGTATCGATATTTGAACTTCGATCAAATCGTCGGTTTTGAGGATGAAGGGCGAGTGATTTCTAAGGAACAGCAGGCTTTGTTGGTATAGTTTAACTAGGGTGGGTGTAATGCCCACCTTACTGTTATTAACAGGGTGACAATGCCAGCAAAAGATATATACCATGATGCGGTTAAAAATGCCTTAATTAAAGATGGCTGGACGATTACGGCTGATCCTTATACCATTAAATATGAAAAAATTCAGTTATTTGCTGATTTACTTGCTGATAGAACTTTAGAAGTTGAACGTAATGGACAACAAATTATTGTAGAAATCAAAAGTTTTATTAGTCGTTCACCGATGCGTGAATTTGAAACAGCTTTAGGTCAATATATTATTTATCGTACTTTATTAAAAGCTGTTGTGCCCGAAACTAAAATTTATTTAGGGATTAGTAAAGCTATTTATCAATCATTTTTTCAGCAAAAAGCAATTTCATTAGTAATTGAAGAGACTAATTTACTTCTAATTATTGTTGATTTGAAAACCGAGGAGATTGTTAAATGGATAAACTAGCAAATTATCGGAATTTAATCAAAAAAATTCTCACAGAATATGAACAATTAGCATCACAAACTCCTAATCCTTCTGGAGTTGATAGTGTCTTAGCTTTGGATGAACAAAGAGATCAATATATTTGGTTTCAAGTTGGTTGGCATGACGAGAAAAAAATTACTGCAATTACTGTTTATGTTCGCATTAAAAATGAGAAGATTTACATTGAGGAAGATTGGACTGAGGAAGGAATCGCTACTGAGTTATTAAGGGAAGGTGTACCGAAAGAAGATATTGTTTTAGCCTTTCACTCTCCAGAAACTCGTAAATTGACTGAGTTTGCTGTTGCTTAAAATAAAAAGATAGGTTTAAAATGATTGATTTACATCCTGAATTTATCTCAAAAAATGGACAAAAGGAATTTGCTGTTCTGCCCTACGAAGAATTTTTGCAAATTCAAGAATTATTAGAAGATTTAGAAGATTTGAGAGATTTACGCGAAGCTAAAAAAGAAGAAAAAAGACAGTTCTTCTGCACCTTTAGATGAAGTTAAAAAGATGTTAATCTCTTGAGGATGAGGAGAGATTAATTTATGGCAGGGTATCATCGCTTACCGAAAATAGAATATTATCAGTTACAGTCAAAAATTTGAAAATTGATTACTTATATACTTGTAAAGCTCTGTAGGTTGGGTTGAGGAACTAAACCCAACATTTTCGAGGGTTTGTTGGGTTTCACTACGTTCAACCTAACCTACTAGCGCAGCAAGCTTACGAGTAAATAGAAGTTCTTTACAAACTTTGTATTTCAGTAATGGCACTGAAATTTACATTTTCATTTGAGACTATTTTAGATATGTATATCGGGAGCATCCCAATTTTGACGCAATACCCTTCTAGGGTATTGCTATACCAACAAAGCCTGCCTTCGCAGGCTATCAAACTTTTAGCCTGCGAAGGCAGGCTTCGTATTTCTAGCCCCACCCTTATAGGGTGAGGGCGTTTTTGCACATTTGGGATGCTCCCTGTATATCTGTGTTTTTTGATGAATAAAATATTGCTTGGTGTTAGATTATTTAAATTTAGTGTATATATCTAAGCATCTCTTATTTAGAATTAAACTCTATAATTACTATGCCATATCTCAAAGCGAAACATTTAACAAATAACCTGAAATCATTTAATAAAGCCTCAGATAAGGATAATCGTAAATTAATATATGCAGGTGAAAAGCTACGCTTTCAATCAGAGATGGATTTGGAAGATTATATCGAAGAAAATTTTGAAAAAATATTTACTGATTTGATTTTAGTTAAGCGACAGTTTGGCATTAAAATGCAACGATGTGATTTATTATGTAGCCATAAAATTTCCAAACAGCCAGTTCTTATAGAGTTAAAAAATGAAGAAGACAGAGGGCTAGTTTCTCAATTAATTCGTTATCGAAAAGCTCTTTTATTAGAGATGCCTTTTGAAAATATAATAGATTACTCTTTACCAGTAAATTTAATAGCGATCGCACCGATTTTTCATGAAGATAATTATACAGATAAAGAATCCTCAAAATTTGAGGACAATATATATTTTTATGAATTCAGTCTAGAGCTTAATAATCAATCAGGTCTATTTAAAATAGATGATTGTGTATATGATATACCTTACCCTATTTTTGGTTTATCTAAAAATCGTGCTGACGATGAATTATCTAATATAACTTTACCAGCGTTTACTTCCAATTTTAGAAGCAAATTACCTCAAGAATGTAAATACGATTTTACAAATTTACGAGCATTGCTAATGGCGCAGCCAAACGTAAAAGAAATGGTTAGTACTACTTATAGAAAAGTACTATACGGAACTGGTGAAGGACAAAATCATAAAAAAATAGCAGAAATAACAAATACTGGTAAAGGCATATACTTATTTCTGTGGTTGCCTACCAATGTAAAAACAAATATAAAAATACCTGTAGCCAGATATGGATTTATTTTAGCAAAAGATAGCAACCCTTTTTCGGAAAATTCAATTGTGGATTGGTTAGTATGTACTAAAACTACGATCGATCCCAAAAATAAACCTGAAAATCATGTCTGCTCATCATTTAACAGACATGGTATGCCAATCTGGACTAAGGCTAATCATTATCTATCACAAGCTTCACTAGGTTCTCTGAATACATTCCATTTATTTCTTTATCTACTCAAAGGTATGAAACCACCCATTGATGAAGATACTTATCAGTGGTGGAAATCCTATGAGAAAAAAACACCTGATAATTTAGGTTGGTATGTTGATTTAGCTATCAAAACTTGGAATTTTAGAATTAAATAATTATTTTTTTGAATTATCTTATACTGCTGAAGCGATCGCACTCTCACATCAGGAAATGCGATCGCTTCAGTATTTCCTGAGAAATCGCTGTATTCGTTTAGCAATGCTTCGCACTCTAACTAACTTCCCGTTTCTCCTTACAGCAGGGTTAGCCAAGAAGACAAGTCAGGCGATCGCACTAGCCATCTTCTCCAAAAATAAAGATCATAACTTGTATATATTGACGTTTACCAATATTTATGCATATAGAGTTTGATATACAGTAAATCAAATTTGTCAAGCTTTTGATTAAAACCTATAAAAAGTTAGCACTAGTTCAATTAAAGACTTGATAAAAACAACTCTTATTTATTTCACAATAGCAAGATACGAACATTTATATATTTACCCTTTCAATCTCCGTTGAGATACTGATAACAATAGTTCAAGTTATTAGGTTACAGAAAAATTACCAAATTTAGGCTGATAAATAATCAATTTGTTTCTATATTTTTTCCAAAAAAGCAGTCCATCTAGCTATAATTAGAATCTTTTCTACATCAATTTACTCTAAATAATTTTAGGCTACTTTTGAAACTTACCAGTGAGAAATACGCCTTTATTAACCTGAATAGTTTTCGACCAACTTTCAGATACTTCTTAGTAGTCAGGTTCAGATCTTTTTAGGTTGCTGCAATGTCTATCTAAGAAAGCTATAACAACCATAAATTTTTTGAGCAAGCATCTCCAGTCTCAGAATTCACCTTTTGCAAAATAATTGATTCTATGGCAACCTTAAATTCTCTGACAAAATTTTCCCTTGCGATTACTGCCACCACAGCACTAGGATTTTTGGCTCCATCAGCTAATGCTTTATCCCTAACAGCCTCTTCTTCTGGTACCTGGAGTAATCCAGTTGGTGGAAGTGATGTAAAGTATCAAGAACTGACAACAAATACACTATTTACAACAACAACAACACTGACAACAACAGGTAAAAAAAATGATACTTTTGTCAAAAGAAGCACGAATGAAGTAATTACAGAAGTAACAGAAGTTACTACAGTGACAAAAGATGTAAAAACAGGTAAAACTTCTACTAAATCTACAACTAGTCTACCGAATCTTGTATCTGATACAACAAAATCACAAATTGTATATAACGCAGATAATAGCAAAAATGGCAGCAGGATAAACAATACATCGGTTACATCAAGCACCACAAAGACAGAAGCTATAGAGAATCAGGTACGTTGGGGAGAGGGAAAAAATGGTCAGAGTGGATTAGGATTTGAAGGAGTTAGTGGACTAAATTTAGATCTGAATGAAATATTTGAAATTGGGACTCTGAGACACTATAACAACGCGATCAATGCGGGAACTGCTGCCTCAAAAGTAAATCTTGGACTTAATTTAAACTTTAGCGGTATTGGAGCACAGACTTTCAACTTTAGCTTTAATATTGACGAAACTCCCAACGTAGGAAAAGTCAGTGATTGCCCTTACTATAGCACTGCTATCTGCTCTGATAAAATTACCTTCTCTACACCAAAGAATGTAAACACCTTCAGTATTGCCGATGTAGAGTATACCTTGCAGATAGTAGGATTTAGTCAATCTCCCAATGGCACCCCTGTAAAAGATTTTATTTCTCAAGAAGGTGGTAGTAACTCAGCTTCCCTTTACGCTAAAATTACCACTGCTCCACCTAAGAGAGTACCTGAGTCTAGTTCTGGATTAAGTTTAGTTGCTTTTGGTGCTTTAGCTGCTGGTTCTATGCTCAATCAAAGACAAAAATTAAAAGCCACAGCCAAGGTATAGTTTCATAGATTTTACTGATTGCCAACCTCTGATGATGACTGCTGTTTCTTCCTTGGGAAGAGACAGCAATTTTTTATTTTTTGCTGTTTAGCTCAATTAGCCAAAAACTGAGATGATTGCGATCGCCATTTTCATTCAGTTATCAAGCGGATAGACTAGTATAAATTATGCTAGTTGTTCTGTACCTGAAGTCACTATGAAAAACATTGAGGGAGGATTAGAATTTGTTGAACAATTAGTTTATGCCAAGACAGGAAAATCTCTAACGGGTATTCAAAAGGCGGTCTTGCAAGAATCCTGGGATGGTCAAAGAAAAACTTATAATCAGATTGCTGAAGAATTCCAATATTCTGCAAGTTATATTAAACAAACTGTAGCCCCGCAATTATGGAGACTACTCTCAGAAGTTTTAGGAGAAAAAGTCAATAAAACTAATATTAGCTCTGTCGTAGAAAGGCGACAAGCAAATCAAAGTTCTATTAGATGTCAAAAACTAATTGAAAGATTAAGGAAGCGACTTGAGCCTTATTATAGTTGGCAGGTACAGTTGAACGGTACACAAAAGATTGTAGATGCCTCTGGGACGAAATTAACAACAGCAACTCATCAAAAACCTATCAATTTAGAAATCCCAAAAGGTTATGTGCCTTTAAATTCTGCTTTTTATATTGAGCGAGTTCCGAATGAACATAGATGTTATCAAGAGATAATCAATCCAGGTTCTCTGATTCAGATTAAAGCACCTAGACAGATGGGAAAAACCTCTTTCATGGTTCGGATTCTGGCTTATGCATCTATATTAGGCTACCAAACTGTCAGCTTAAATCTTTTACAAGCAGATAAAAAAATTTTGACCGATATCAATAAATTATTACGCTGGATCTGTGCCAATATTACCCATAAACTTAAGCTGAAAAACAGGCTAGATGATTACTGGGATGAGGATTTGGGTAGTAAGGCAAACTGTACAATTTATTTGCAAGAATATTTGCTCTTACAAATAGAACATCCTCTAGTTTTGGCTTTTGATGAAGTTAACCAAATTTTTGATTACTCCGAAATTGCTCAGGATTTTCTCTCTCTATTAAGTTCTTGGCATGAGGAAGCTAAAGATAATGATATATGGAAAAAACTCCGAATAATAGTCAGTAACTCTACAGAAATTTATCTTCCATTAACTATACACAAATCTCCATTTACTGTAGGTTTATCAGTACAGTTACGCTCATTTAGCTGGGAGCAAGTGCAAGATTTAGCGCAGCGTCATCAACTCAATATCTCTATTGGTGATTTAGCAGAACTCATGTGGCTTTTAGGCGGTCATCCTTATTTATTACGTGTGGCTTTTTATCATTTAGCACACCAAGATTTAACTTGGGAAAAATTAACTAAAACTGCAGCTTCCGATACCGGAATTTATAGTGAATATCTTCATCAACACTTGTGGTGTTTACAACAGCATCCAGAACTAGCAACAGCTTTTGAGCAAGTACTAAAAGCAAAAGCGCCAATAGAGTTAGAGCAAGTACAGGCTTTTAAGTTACATAGTATGGGTCTGGTGAATATGCAAAATAATCAAGTAATGATAAGTTGTGATTTATATCAACAATATTTTGGAAAATAGCTATTTTATTGCGTAAGTCCTAAGTTGATTAGTAGTGTAGGGTGGGCATTTCCCACCAAAACCCGGATATTGTGGGCATTGCCCACCCTATGTGTATTTCTGGAATTTTCACATGTATTGGTAAACTCATAATCTTCTCCTAACTGTTTAACTCTTAGTTTCGGTAGAGCGATCGCATAAACTTTCTTTGCTTATTTCATTCTTCCCATTACACTTTAACTCTCTAATAGTTCGTTAATAAAAAATCTGTGCTACTCAGAGTAAATTCAACTGAGACGCACAGATTAATTTTGTGATTTATGAGTGACCCACAAATTTAAAATGCAGGCAATTGGCTAAACTGCACCACTATTCTTATTAAAAAGAATGACTACAGTTTTAAAAATTAGCTTAAGATCATACAGCAAACTCCAATTTTTTTGATACTGTAAATCCAAGCGAATTACATCTTCAAAACTACGTACTTTTGACCTACCATTTACCTGCCATTCGCCTGTCATCCCAGGTTTGACATCTAAACGTTGCCATTCTGGGACTTCATAGCGTTCTACTTCATCAGGCGTAGGGGGTCGAGTACCAACTAAACTCATATCTCCTTGAAGAACGTTCCAAAATTGTGGTAGTTCATCGAGACTAGTACGCCGTAAAAAGCGCCCTAACTTTGTCACTCTAGGATCGCTTTCATTTTTGAAAAAAGCACCTTGTACTTGGTTTTTTACTTGGGATTTCTTGGCTTCTGCATCCACGCACATGGAGCGAAATTTCCAAATTTCAAACCGCTTCCCCATCCAACCACAACGGGTTTGACTAAAGAAAATCGGGCCGGGATCGTCAATTGTAATAGCAATGGCAATGGGAATCAGCAAAAATCCTGTAATTATTAAACCGAAGAGCGCTCCCACTATATCAATCAACCGTTTCATCCAAGATGCTACAGAAGGATGAGTAGTAGGTAGCTGCTCAACCTGACGCGCAGACGATACCTGAGTACTTGGCAGACTATGTTGTTCTTTTTGCGCTAATATATCCAAGGCTTCAATAGGAAAAACTCGATCCAATCCTGTGAGGTTGAGGACTGCCATTACTGGAGGAGTTACATTACGTAGTATAAATAATACTTGTTTTTCCTTGGCGGTTTTGAAATTACTGACTAAAGCACCTAAACCACTACTATCCATAAAAGTAGTTTGGTGAAAGTCGATGATTATTTGCTTGATTTGTGCATTTTCCTGAATTAACTTTTGGCAAGTTTGCTTGAATTCTACGCCTTCAAGCACAGTCAATCGGATAGGTACCTGCACTATTGCTATTTCATTTAAATAAGTAACGAGAAAATCGACCTCTTGAAGTTGGCTAGTCATGAAGCTCTGCACTTTAATTGCTGGGTAAATGTAAGCTGCAAAAAATTAATTTTGTCCTCATGTAATTACCTATCATCATCTGCAATTAATAGAAATCAGGACTAATTGCGGGTGACTTGGTAGAAACTGTAGATGGCTGCGAAGATTCACAATAGAACAAGAGACTAAAAAAGCTTACTTGCTGTTGTGAAGACGCAGCGCGATCGCCTGGCTATCATCCCATGACTTCTAAAACTACGCTTAATCCTACTGCACGTCTGATAGAGGTCTTTTCTGCTATTCAAGGGGAAGGACTCAATGTCGGGACAAGGCAGATTTTTATTCGCTTTGCTTTTTGTGATTTACGCTGTCACTTTTGCGATAGCGCCCATACTTGGAATGCACCGGACACCTGTAATATAGAGCAAACCCCAGGCTTACGGGATTTTGAAGTGCATTCTAATCCTGTCTCCCTACCCACATTATTACAATGGGTTGAACGGCAAAATATTCCTTTTCTACACGATAGCATCAGCTTAACTGGGGGCGAACCTTTACTTCATGCGCCTTTTTTGGCTTCATTTCTTCCCCAGGTGCGATCGCTCACCAATCTGCCCATATATCTGGAAACTGGAGGTCATCGACCAGAACAGTTAGCCATGCTCCTACCCTACCTAGATTCTGTAGGCATGGATTTTAAGTTACCTAGTGTTAGCGGTGAAAGCTATTGGCAAGAACACGCTCAATGCCTTAAATTAGGTTATGACTCACATTTAGATGTTTTTGTCAAGATAATTATTTCCGAAAACACAGAGCCTACTGAATTGGAGCGTTCAGCTTTATTGGTGGCAGATGTGAGTCCTGAAATCCCGATTTTTTTACAACCTGTCACACCTTTGGCTGACTGGGAGAAATTGGCAAATAAACCTATAGTTGCCCCTTTACCAGAACAGGTTTTGAAGTGGCAAGCTCTAATGAAAAAGTTTGTGCATCACGTTCGTGTTGTGCCGCAAACTCATAAAATGTTGAATCAGTTGTAACAGGGCATGGGGCATTGGGCATTGGGCATTGGCTAAAAGTCAAAAGTCAAATAGAATTCTTAATTTTGAATTTTGAATTGTTTATCTCCCTTGTCTCCCTTGTCCTCCCTGTCCTCCTTGTCCTCCCCTGCTTCCTAGTTACACAAGCAACTAGGAAGCGGGTAAAAACACTGATTAAAATCCACCTTCATCTACAGGTCTAGATTTAGTTTTTGCTTTATTGGCACTGCGTTTGAGGGCAGAAAGTCTTGCTTCATATTTTGAGCGCTGGCGCTTGCTAGCGGTGGTGTCAATTAAAGTTTTTAAAGCACTACCCAAACTTTTATAAGCATTCGGGAGACTGTAACCAAAGCGAGTTGCTAGTGCGATCGCTTTTTCATCAGCATCAACTAATTCTTTTAGTTGCTTTTCTCCATTATTTTTTTGGTATAAACGCCAACCAGAAACACCGCAAAGTGCTAATGCTAAAACTAGTAACAATCCATCCTGTACCCACAACTCACCAACAGCACCACCTAAACCGATAGCTAATGCTGCCATTTCCCAACCATCTTTGGGAATTGTGTCATTTTGAATGCGGGCGACTTCGTGCCAAAACAGCAGATTACGCTGATCCATAGCTAGGCTATCCCATTTCACCAAGTCAATTTGAATTTCTACTTGGTCTTTACCAATTTCTTCGCTACGAATCAGGGGTGGATTGACCTCAGTTGTGCCTTCAACGGTGACCCAGCTCTGCAATTCTGGCGGTAGTAAGCCTTTTAAACGCCGAAGTTCACTCATTTCTGCTTTGGCAGAGGAGGTTGCATAGGATGTCATAAAATCCAGCCCTAGAAAAATTCAGTATATAGTGAGGGTATCACTTTGGAGTATAGCTATTTCAGTGATAATCCGCCTCACTCGTTAGGAAAACTTCCGCGCTTTTTTCTGGCTTCCATTGCTTTTTCGAGGATTTCTAATAATCCGGGAGCCTCTTCTTGAATACTCAGTAACAATCTTTCGCCCAGTTCGATATTACCAGGGTCGTGACCTGTTTCCATGACCTGTTTTAACCTTGGCATGGCGATGCTATCAACAATTTGAATTAACCCGCTCAAACAACGGTTAAATTGTTTCTCTGTGAGGATGGAGTCTTCTAAGGGAAACTCGATAATCGCACGGATTTCGCCGTCAGATGGGTCATATTCCCATTGCAGCATTTTGGTTTCCCAAGAAATCGCCAACATGGTTTGTAGAATAGCTCCCTTATAAGGATGCTCTTGAACTCCTGCAATCACTTGAGGTGCAAACACCCGAAAAAATTTGCCTTCCTCATCCAATTGCACAACTATCAGGAAGTCTTCTAGGTGATCGGCTTCCACACCTGTGATAATCCGCTCTTCTTCGTCATCAACACGATAATCCCAACCAAGGTTGTCTAAGTATTTAGCAATCTGTTTCAGATGAGCTCCCATAATAGCCTCATAAGGAATGCTGGAGCAGCTGTTACCAAACCTAGTTTAACCTGCTAGTGGCATCTGCCTAAGTTAGTACAGCTACTTCTGCTTTCCTAGAATTATGCAATTCAGCTTTTGTTGATTCCAGGATTTACGCACGAATTTCAAAAACACTGAATTTATTGAACTGCCTAGACTCCAAGTATGCCAAGAAGTTAGAGAGTCTACACAGGAATTGATAGACTGTGCGTGAGTCTTATATTAGCTAGTTAATGCTGAGTAGAATTTCAACGTTATAGCTTTTCGACATAGTTAAATAATTATTTTTTCAGATTAAAAGCAACATAATACGGCTTTTGATTGGTGGAACTTTTATATTTTTTATCAAAAAAATCGTTTGTATTAGCTAAATTTTTAATACAGGATACCAAAAAGTTTTATATTACAAACATCTACTGAGTTTTACAGAAAAATTGTAGTAGTAAACACATTTTATCATGTAAATGTCCACAACTTTTATGGGTAAATCAGCTTTAATTTTAGCGATCGCACCTCTCATCTTTGCCATTAGTGCTTGTGGTGGCGAATCTGGAAATGCAAATAACAATGCAAATAGCACCACTAGTCCGCAAACAGCACCAACAGTTAAAAATCGCTGGGATACGGTAAAAAACCGGAATCAGCTAATTTGTGGTGTTAGTGGTGAAGTTCCAGGATTTAGTTTTGTCGGAACTGATGGAAAATATAGCGGAATTGACGTTGATGTCTGTCGCGCCGTCGCCGCAGCTTTATTTGACAACCCCGATGCAGTGGAATTTCGCAATCTCAGCGCCAAAGAGCGGTTTACAGCCTTACAAACTGGGGAAGTAGATATTCTCAGCCGCAATACCACATGGACATTAAGCCGTACAACCTCTGTCGGTCTGGAATTTGCACCTGTGGTTTTTTATGATGGTCAAGCGATTATGGTACGCAAAAGTAGCGGTGTAAAATCATTAGCTGACTTAAAAGATAAAGCTATCTGCGTGCAAACTGGAACGACTACTGAACAAAATTTAGCCGACCAAATGCGCAAACGTGGTATTACTTATAAACCCGTAGTATTTGAGGATGTTAACGTTACCTTTGCGACCTATACACAAGGACGTTGTGATGGAATTACAGCCGATCGCTCTGCGTTAGTGGCGCGGCGATCGCTTCTACCCAAACCAGAAGACAATGTAATTCTTGATGAAGTCATTTCATCCGAACCATTAGCGCCAGCAGTCGCCAAAGGAGACACAAAATGGGCGGATACTGTCAAATGGGTAGTTTATTCCCTAATTAAAGCTGAAGAATTAGGAATTAATTCTCAAAATCTCGCACAATTTGCCACTAGTAGCGATCCAGATATCAAGCGGTTTTTAGGAACAGAAGGAAACCTGGGTGAAAGTCTGGGGTTAACCAACGACTTTGCAGCCAGAATCATCAAGCATGTTGGCAACTATAGCGAAGTTTACGATCGCAATCTCGGCCCCAAAACAAAACTCAATTTAGCACGCGGTCAAAATCAACTGTGGTCAAAAAACGGATTACTCTATTCTCCACCCTTCCGTTAATCAAGGGATGAGAAAAATGCACATAAAGAAACCATTGTACAGACGCGATGAATCGCGTCTCTGACAAATGACAAATTTCAAATTATTGTGGCGCGATCGCCGATTTTGGCGAATTGCAGGACAATTAATCGCTGTATTTTTAGCAGCAGTTTTAGTCACAATTCTCTGGAGTAACCTCAACCGCAATTTACAGCAACTCGGTATTCAGTTTGGGTTTAATTTTCTTAAACAACAAGCATCTTTTGATATTGGTGAAAGTTTAATTGCTTACAAACCAACTGATAGCTATACTCAAGCCTTATGGGTTGGGTTAATTAATTCATTGCGCATAGCAATTATCGGAATTTTGCTGACAACAATTGTTGGAATCAGCGCCGGAATTGCGCGACTTTCTGATAATTGGTTAGTCAGAAATATCAGCCTAGTTTACGTAGAAATTTTTCGTAATACTCCCTTACTGCTGCAATTACTGTTTTGGTACTTTGCAGTATTTCTGGGTTTCCCCAAAGTTGAAAATAAAATCTCTCTGTGGGGGTTGATTTACCTGAGCCAAAATGGTGCAGAATTTCCTTGGTTTACTTTATCTCCAGAGTTTTCTGCTTTACTACTGGGTTTAACTTTTTATACAGGCGCATTTATAGCCGAAATTGTCCGCGCTGGGATTCAATCAGTACCTAAAGGACAGTGGGAAGCTGCGCGATCGCTTGGTTTAAAACCAGGGTTAGTCATGCGGTTGGTGGTGTTTCCCCAGGCTTTGCGGGTAATTATCCCACCCCTAACCAGTCAATATCTAAATTTGACCAAAAATTCCAGTTTAGCGATCGCTATTGGCTACCCCGATATTTATTTTGTCGCCTCCACCACCTTTAACCAAACCGGGCGTGCAGTAGAAGTCATGTTACTAATTATGCTTACCTACCTCACCCTAAGTTTGACCATTTCCGTAGTCATGAATTTGTTCAACCGCATGGTGCAAATCCAAGAGAGATAACGGGATAAGAGAGAAAATTGACAAATGACAACTGTACAGACAAGGGTTCATCGCGTCTTTGAGAAATGACAAATCTTCAACTATTGTGGCTACGTAAAAATCTTTTTAATACTTGGTACAACAGCTTACTGACTGTTATCTGTATAGCATTCCTCATTTGGTTAGCCAAAAGCATTATTATTTGGACAACTACCCAAGCACAATGGACAGTAGTTCAAGTTAACTTACGTTTATTCTTAGTTGGTAGATTTCCCCAATCCTTATATTGGCGCGTGTGGATTGTTTTAGCGATCGCGTCCACTTTAACTGCAATAACATGGGGTGTATTTTCTAGTAAACAGCATTTAACAAAGCGTCAAATTGCAGTTTATACTTTTATTATTGCTGGATTTTTAATGGGTTTACCAGGGGATTTGACATCCCGAATTTGGTTACTATTAATTTCTATTTTGTTAGCGATCGGATTCGGAATAGGCAGACAATTTCCTAAAATAATATTGCCTTGGCTTTCCTTAACATGGTTATTATCTTTTAGTCTCATTATTTGGTTAATTGGTGGCGGATTAGGCTGGCAATCTGTATCTACAAATTCGTGGAATGGTTTACTACTTACCTTGTTAATGGCAGCAGTGAGTATTGTTCTTTCTTTCCCCATTGGAGTTTTACTAGCTTTAGGACGCACCAGTAATTTACCAATCATTCGTTGGTTTTCAATTCTATATATTGAAATAATTAGAGGAGTACCTCTGATTGGAATTTTGTTTCTCGCTCAGGTAATGCTGCCATTATTTTTACCAGTTGATTTACGTTTAGATCGAGTAGTACGCGCAATTACCGGACTCATTTTATTTAGCGCGGCTTATATGGCAGAAAACGTGCGTGGCGGACTTCAGGCTGTATCGCGGGGACAAGTAGAAGCCGCAAAAGCATTAGGCTTGAATTCTCTGTTAGCGATTATATTAATTGTGCTACCTCAAGCTTTACGGGCTGTCATTCCCGCAATTGTTGGTCAATTTATCGGTTTATTTAAAGATACCTCACTATTATCTTTAGTAGGATTAGTAGAACTAACAGGAATTTCCCGTTCAATTTTGGCACAACCACAATTTATTGGCAGATATGCAGAGGTTTATTTATTTATTGGCTCAATTTATTGGGTATTTTGTTACTCGATGTCTCTAGCTTCTCGACGCTTAGAAAAGCAAATTAGTCAATAGTCAATTGTTAGAGACGCGATAACCCTTGTCTGTACAATGGTCAATGGTCAATATTTAATATAGCAATCCTAAATATTTCATAAATACTTATCTTTCTTGTCCTTATTGTCCCCTTTATTCACATATCAAATAGGATTTAGTTATTCAAGGTAAATTTTTATGGCACAATCAACATCAAATCCGATAATTATTGCCGAAGATGTTCATAAATGGTATGGGAAATTTCATGTACTACAAGGTGTGAGCTTAACAGTCAATCGTGGCGAAGTAGTTGTCTTAATGGGGCCTTCTGGTTCAGGTAAATCTACCTTTATCCGCACATTTAATGCCTTAGAAGAATATCAAAAAGGCAAAATTATTATCGATGGTATTACCCTTAGCAATGATTTGCGCAATATTGACGCAATTCGCAAAGAAGTGGGAATGGTATTTCAACAATTTAATTTATTTCCCCATTTAACAGTAGTGCAAAATATTACCTTGGCTCCTATTTGGGTGCGTCGCTGGACGAAGACAAAATCTCAAGATTTAGCTATGCAATTGCTAGAAAGAGTGGGAATTTTAGAACAAGCCCATAAATATCCCGGACAGTTATCTGGAGGACAGCAACAACGGGTAGCGATCGCTCGTGCTTTAGCTATGCAGCCTAAAATCATGCTATTTGATGAACCGACCTCAGCTTTAGATCCGGAAATGGTTCGAGAAGTTTTGGATGTGATGCGCAATCTCGCCAGGGAAGGAATGACAATGGTAGTAGTCACCCATGAAGTAGGATTTGCTCGTGAAGTTGCTGATAGGGTAATCCTCATGGATAGTGGTTTTCTGATCGAATCAGGGACACCTGATACCTTTTTTAACCAGCCTCAACAAGAGCGAACTCGCAAGTTTTTATCCCAAATTCTCTAACTTTCAGTATTTAGTCTGATAACTTGAATATTGTGCTGTCCAATCAAGATAAAAAACCAGAATTATACGTAAGTAATTCTACTTCTTAGATTCTTCTTTATAGATGTAATTATTTACAGGCAATTTAATTTTTACTTAATTAAGGTATATCAAAGTTTACTTAATCTTCATAGAAAAATCAATGACAGAAAAACAGACTAAAGGGACAATGAATTAGGGTGTGTCAGAAGTTCAAAAAATCTTGGGAATAAATATTGTTTTTCAATAAAAAACCAGATAACTCTGACTAATTTTTATGCGGATTTTGATTTATTCCTACAACTACTATCCAGAACCTATTGGTATTGCTCCGCTAATGACGGAACTAGCAGAGGGACTGGTAAAGCGGGGACATCAAGTGCGTGTAGTTACAGCTATGCCAAACTACCCGGAACGTCAAATCTACTCTAACTACCGGGGTAAGTTGTATCATACAGAATATAAAAATGGAGTAGAAATTCAACGCAGTTATGTTTGGGTTCGTCCAGAACCTAGGTTGCTCGATCGAATATTGTTAGATGCTAGTTTTGTCGTCACTAGTTTTGTACCTGCGCTGTTGGGGTGGCGACCTGATGTAATTATTTCTACATCGCCATCATTACCTGTTTGCTTGCCAGCTTCTCTTTTAGGTTTGTTATATAACTGTCCTGTAATTTTAAATCTGCAAGATATTTTACCAGAAGCGGCTATTCACTTAGGAATACTGAAAAATAAATTACTCATCGAGCTATTTACACAGTTAGAAAAGTTTGCTTATCACAGCGCTACTAAAATTAGCGTGATTGCTGATGGGTTCATCGATAATTTGCTCAAAAAGGGTGTACCAGCTAGCAAAATTGTCTCTATTCCTAACTGGGTAGATGTGAATTTTATTCGTCCTTTACCTCAAGAAAATAATCAATTTCGCGCCACACACAATCTTCAAAATAAATTTGTAGTTCTCTATTCAGGAAATATTGCACTTACTCAAGGCTTAGAAACAGTGGTGAAAGCTGCTGCGATGTTACGCCATATCCCAGATATTGTATTTGCGATCGCAGGGGAGGCGAAAGGGTTACGTAGGCTACAACAAGAATGTCTTAATTATGGTGCAGATAACGTTTTACTGATACCCTTTCAACCCAGAGAAAAATTACCACAAATGTTAGCGGCTGCAGATGTGGGGTTAGTGGTGCAAAAGAAAAATGTGATATCTTTCAATATGCCGTCAAAAATACAAGTATTACTTGCTAGCGGACGAGCATTAATTGCCTCTGTACCGGAAAATGGTACTGCTGCTAAAGCAATTAAGCAAAGTGGTGGTGGCTTTGTTGTCCCTCCAGAAGATCCTCAAGCTTTAGCAAATGCAATTTTAGACTTGTATCAAAATCCTAAAAAAGTCAAAAATCTTGGTTATAAAAGCCGTCAATATGCTGTGGAACAATATGCATTTGAACAAGCTTTAAATAACTATGAGTCATTATGCGAATCTCTTCTGGTAGACGAGCCAGTAATTAATGCAACAACAATCTCGAATCAAGAAGTTTAAAATTGCCACAACCGTATGTAGCGATAGTAACTATCAGCAATCAAGCTGACGATATGGTGATAATTAAATTGAGGTTGTCAATAGTCCATAGTCAATTGACTATTTATCTGGGACTGTTAACAACCTCAATTTTTATTTCGTTTCGTTTGTCAGAGACGCGATAACCCTTGTCTGTACAATTGTCAGTTGTGAGTTGTTTTTTGAGTCTGGTCTAATATCCTATCCCTTTATCGGTAGAGTTTTTATTGTAAATCAAAGGTTTTAAGGCCTCTACGTCTATACGTAGTATCATTTTCAGTCGTGGTTTAAATTACCGTCTGAAAATGTCTGTAATTTTGAATTTTGAATTTTGAATTTTGAATTGTTAATGATTGTGTCAGATACTCTGTAGTAAGTATGATTTCTCTATGCTTTCTTCCTATGAGAAGAGGAATAGTATACAACATGTAGTTATAATCATAATACATTTTGAATTGTAAATGTAATTCGCGACTAATTGCTTGCAGTATAAACTTGCTCAGTAAATAACCATATTTAGTCTGTCTCTGATTCTCACGAGAGATTTAGCTGAAACCGTGCTTTCTAGTCCCTGAGCTAACTCAGCAAAACAGGGTTGCTTACTGAGTTCAAAATCCAAACAGACCTTTTTTTTGTTAGGATGCAAAAAAAACAATTTAAACAGCTACAAGCCAATGGGTTGTGAAAAATTGTAAAAAGATGTAACAAAAGGCATAAAGCACCTGAGGGTTAATGTCTGAATTTTACCAAGGAGATTTTCCTATACAATCCGTATCTTTGAAAAAAAGCGCGATCGCTAGCCCACAAACCGAAACCGATGAAGCCAGGAAATTAGCGATAACTATAGCCGAAGCTGCATCAGACCGCAAAGCTGGAGAAATTTTATTGCTAAGAGTAGGAGATGTATCGTACTTAGCAGATTATTTTGTGATGATGACAGGCTATTCTCGCGTCCAAGTGAGAGCGATCGCTGAAGCCATAGAAGAACAAGTAGCAACAGATTTGCAACGAAATCCTTTGCGCACTGCGGGTAAAGCCGAAGGAAGTTGGGTATTGCAAGATTATGGCGAAGTGATTGTCCACATCATGATGCCGAAGGAGCGGGAGTTTTATAATTTAGAAGCATTCTGGTCTCATGCTGAACGTTTAGAACTTCCAACAGCCGACGACGGTGGGGGTAAGCCAACATGATAAGATCCTCGGTTTCTAATTGCCCAGTTCCGACTGAACAACAACCACTCAATGAGTACGAACAATTAAGAACATCTTGGCTATTTAGTGATTGTGCCCTGAATTGGCGGCAACATATCACCAAAATGCTCATGCTTTGGAGTTTTTCCTGGATTATAGCTGGCCCCGTAGCCGCAGCTAGTTTTCCACCACATAAGCATATTGGCCAGTTTCTTCTTTGCGGTGCAGCAGGCGCAAGTATTGGCGTTATCCTTCTACTGGTACGTTTGTACTTAGGTTGGTATTACGTAAGCGATCGCCTAACTAGCCGCGCAGTATTTTATGAAGAGTCTGGATGGTATGACGGTCAAACTTGGATCAAACCAGAGGAAATATTAAACCGCGATCGCTTAATCGCCACCTACGAAATCAAACCCATTCTCCGCCGCTTGCAACTGACCTTTGCTGGCTTGGCAGGAATGTTTGTTGCTGGTAGTATAGTTTGGCATTTGTTATAACTCGTCATTAGTCATTTGTCATCAGACAACTGACAATTGTACAGACGCGATTAATCGCGTCTCTGACAACTGACGCGATCAATCGCGTCTTTGACAACTGACAAATCATAAAAAATAACAATAAGAGATAAATTTTAACCCATGACAATGGGAAAGCGAACTCAAGCCGCAGCCTTAGAAGTCAGGTTGCTCCGGGAAGGAATTATTGAATCCAGGCACATAGTCCAAGCTGTTGTCTGCGACGAACGGGGACGGGTTTTATCCGTTGCTGGGAATGCGGAAACGGCTACATTTGTCCGTTCAGCACTAAAACCATTTCAAGCCTTAGCAATCACATCTACAGGTACTTTAGAACGTTACGATCTCAGCGATCGCGACTTAGCAATCATCACTAGTTCCCACAAAGGTAGCATAGAGCAAGTCAGACAGGTATTTAATATCCTGTGGCGGGCCGATCTTGACCCCAGCACCCTCCAATGTCCGGTTCCCGAAGGTAAGCGGAGTCCTCTAGAATACAATTGCTCTGGGAAACATTCGGGAATGTTAGCCGTATGTCAGCAACGCCATTGGCCTTTAAATAACTACCTAGAACGCAAACACCCAGTCCAACAGCTAATTCTCAGCAAGGTAGCAGAATTACTGCGAATGCCATCTGAGGAATTTATTGGCGTTCATGATGACTGTGGCGCACCTACTTATTTAATGCAATTGGGACAGATGGGTTCGCTTTATGCCTTGCTAGCCTCCGGGAAAACTTTAGATATGGAGCGGATTGTCAGAGCTATGACTCATCACCCAACAATGGTAGCGGGAGATGGGGAATTTGATACCGAACTCATGCGCTTAACTCCTGGGGAATTGGTAAGTAAAGCTGGTGCAGAAGGCGTACAGTGCATTGGCAGGCTGGGAGAAGGCATGGGATTAGCAATTAAAGTTATGGATGGAAGCAAGCGAGCAAAATACGCAGTTGCCATTCACTTGCTGCAACAAATGGGCTGGATTACTCCCAGCGTTGCTGAAAGCCTATCTGAGAAGTTTATGATCTTAGGAAAATACAAGCGTTTAGAAGTTGTTGGAGAATTATCGCTTTTATAGTTGCCAAAATCTAAACTTTAGGTTTATACTAAAAGAGTGAACAAGCGACGCGGGATAGAGCAGCCTGGTAGCTCGTCGGGCTCAACAAGCAAAGTTAACTAAACGCTTATCAGTTAATTTTGCATTGGGCGGTACGTAAAGAAACTTACGTGCGTTTACCTGTCAAACTCGGGGAAGCCATTAGCGTGGTAATCCCGAACCAAGCTCTAGAAATAGAGAAGGTGTAGAGACTGGAAGGCAGGCACCCTAACGATAAAGACGAGGGTGAAGGGACAGTCCAGACCACAAACCAGTAAATCTGGGCAGCGAAAGCTGTAGATGGTAAGCATAACCCGAAGGTCAGTGGTTCAAATCCACTTCCCGCCACCAAATTAACAACAAAATAAGACCCTGCAAGCTTTATTGTTTGCAGGGTCTTGTTTTAGTGATTGTGCGTTACGAGTACATGGACACAAAGCTCAAAGGAGATATTGCCGAACAAGCTGCTGTTCTTCACGCCTTAAAGCGGGGTTGGGGAGTTTTAAAACCTATAGGCGACAGGCTACCTTACGATTTAGCATTTGATATAGAAGGAACTGTAATCAAAATTCAAGTCAAATATGCTTGGTTCGATCAGCCTTCTAGTAATTATGTTGTAGATAATCGCCGCACCAAAACAAATCGTCGGCTAATGCTAAGAGAAGCATTTGACACTCTCCGCCGTTCTACGGCGGAGATTCTTGGTTCAACGAGTCCACTTAAATTAGACCCCTTGCGGTATCTAAAAAAGAGGTGGTTCTCTCCCCAAGCTTTAACTTCCGGTATGCCCTACCGTAGTTGCATTACTAAGGCAGTGCGTTGCTCTGGTTCCCCAGAGTTGTGCAAACTGCCGTGCAAAATTTGTTTGAGTTAAATGCTGGTCGTCTAGCCCCATGAAGATTTTACCTATTCCTGGGTAGGAACTAGAACTATGGAATAGAACCCCATATCTTCAATTGTCAAGGTACAGCGTCTACTTGTTAGGTAGCAATAGGGTTTTTTAAGTGGTTAATTACCCTTCCACATACCCTATTCTACCAAAAGCCGTCCTATAAGGACGGGGTTTTAGACCCAAATTTTCGATAAGCCAACCGATTTTGATTTTGCCCTAGTATATATAGAAAAACTTGACCTGTTTTATATCTTCCCAATCGATGTGTTCATCGGCTATGGTAGCGAAATTCATCTTGTGGAAACTGAAAAACGACAGCGTAAACCTCGTTCTGCAGAGTATCGCGACGCTTGGGAATTAATTTTACAAGCGGTAAGTAAAGAAAATTGTGTTTGTTCGCCTGTGTGACTCGGACAAACAGGGTTTTGATCTATTCTGGAGTAGAAACCATCCAAAAAGCGCGGAGAGTAACGGTTGTGAAGTTACAACGACCAATTTTAGTGGGAGGATTGGGACTGTCCTTTTCTCTGTGGATGTTAGAGAGTTGGCACGATTCTATAGTGCAAGTTAGCGAGTTTGGTTTATTGAGTGCTTTAGCTATTGGTGGGGGATTGTGGTTATTCCAAAAAAATCGCCCGCAAGCTATTGTGGAGCAGTTTGATATTAAGCTTGTAGAAAGAGCCGATGTAGAAAATGCGATCGCTCAAGCTGAAGTCCTAATTAACCAACTGGTACAAGAATCAGAAAATCATCCAGCTATAGGGTACCTACGAGAACAAGTTAACCAATTACTCTTAGATTTAGATCGCCAAGAAATTAAACTAGCTGTTACTGGTGGTAAATCGGTGGGTAAAACCACCTTGATAGAAGTTTTAAAGTCTAACTGGCAAGCAACAATCAAGCAGAAATTCAGCTTCTACGAAACAGCACCATTATTTATCAAAGCTAGCGATAATTCAGAAACCGATGTTGTTACAGAAGTAGAGACATCTGATTTTGTCCTGTTTCTCACCAACGGTGACTTAACAGATTCGGAATTTCAGACTTTACAGCAACTAAAAGCCGCCAATCAACCTGTAATGCTGGTTTTCAACAAGCAAGACCAATATTTACCAGATGAACGTGCTAGTATCTTGCTGTCATTACAACAACGGACACAAGGAAATTTAGTTGCAACAGCTGCGTCTCCCCTTGCTATTAAAGTCAGGAAGCATGAGACTGACGGTTCTGTACAAGAGTGGTTAGAACAACCAGCAGCAGATATCCAGCATTTAACACACCAACTCAGCGAAATTGTGACTCAGCAAGCTCAGAAGTTAGTTTGGGCGACGACATGGAGAAAAGCTAAGTTACTCAAAGCTGAGGCGAAAAACTGGGTAAATGCCGTCAGACGCGATCGCGCTACCCCAACTATAGAACAATATCAATGGATAGCTGCGGCTGCGGCTTTTGCTAACCCAGTTCCTGCACTTGATGTTTTAGCCACTGCGGCGATTAACGCCCAAATGGTAATGGATTTGGGTAATATCTATCAGCAGAAATTCTCTTTGGAACAAGCGCAAACCGTAGCTGGAACAATGGGAAGTTTAATGCTGAAACTGGGTTTAGTCGAACTTTCTACCAAAGCGGTGAGTACTGTACTCAAAAGTAACGCCGTCACCTTTGTTGCTGGTGGTGTAGTACAGGGAGTCAGCGCAGCTTATCTCACCAGAGTAGCTGGGTTAAGTTTAGTAGAGTATTTCCAACAACAAGAAATAGCTTTAGATTCGGGTAATAACTTGAATTTAGAGAAATTGCGGCAAACTTTACAAAATGTCTTCCAGCAAAATCAGCAGATGGCTTTTCTGCAAGGTTTTGTTAAGCAAGGTGTTAAGCGTTTGTTACCGGAAGTTGCTGTTGAGAAGGCTGTCGGATAATTTCACGCCAAGTCGCAAAGGCGCAAAGTTATTCTAAGCGTCTTTGCGTGCAAAATAATTTTAATATCACTAAATATTGTTCAACCACAGATAATCTAACTGATGACTTAAAAAGCATCTAAATCATTGTCAGAGTAAGCAGCACCAACCAATGCAGGAGTAGTTGCAGCCTGCTTCTCAATTAGTTCTAGCAAGGCATCATTACACCTTTCTGCTATTTCTGGATATTTATTGGCATACCATCCAAGTGATGTTACAACACAAGGATCGCTAATATCAAAGCCTAGTTTCATCAATTCTTCGGTTTCTTCGACAGCAAGATTAAAAATTGCGTCAAGGTCAACGAAAGGTTCAGACATATTTATCATTTTTGTAAATTTTTACTTAATATCAATTCAGAATATGTGAAGCACATTACAGCAACAGATAGACCTTATCAAAATTCTATCTAATTATTGCTGGGCTATCTGTTGAATAAAGGTGATAATTTCACTTTTATTTATAATTTGTTCGACTGGGACAAGCCAGCTAGGATAGATGTATACTGTACTACCTAAATACCTGGTTTTGCGTCCATCTATTAACTTTCCCCAACGGTCTGGGTATATAAACCAACTGGTACTTAATCGATTGGGAGGAATAGCACCCCATGCCATCTCATTTGCTGAACAATACCAGATAATAGCTGATGGTGGGTTAACCCATTGCTTGCTTTCAACTTCGCCGCACATCCAGCCTTTATAACCAAAAGGTAGAATAGATGGGTTTTCAACTCGACCTGACACACTCTTAACTGATATCCAAAATAATTTACGCTGATTATTAGTACTATATACAGGAATGTCTTCATCTGTACCAAATTCGGTAATGATAGACTCGCCTACATTAATACCTCGATTCCGTAAACCTCTACGAACTATCTCAACTGCATTTTTTCCTTCAGATAATAATTTTTCCCAATCAGATGAAGGCATAATCAAAGTACAATTATTCTGATAAATAAAGATACCATTAATTAGTAACCCCTAATTATTGCCTTTTATTTGTTGTTGATTATAAATTTATTTAGCTATATATTACTCAAACATAGTCTGCTAAATAATTTATATATATGCTTTAAGCTTATGACATTATTTGTATGTTATGTTATGTTATTAAATACAATATATTATTCATGATATTAAATAAAAATTTATTTCTGAATTATGTATTCATAAAATGAGCCTTCAGCCTTGTATATTCTCTTTCTTCGCCGGTTCAGGTTTCCTCGATTTAGGTTTTGAAACTAGCGGTTTTAATATTGTATATGTCAATGAAATATTTCCGCCATTTACCGCCGCATACCGCCATTCTAGGCAAATTATCAATCTACCGTTGCCTGAATATGGATATTATCAAGGGGAAGACGCAGATGTAAGCAAACTTTTAGAAGAACTACCAGCCAAACGACTGAGAGAATTAGTCCAAGATTGTCGTAAATCTTATAATATTATTGGCTTTATTGGCGGGCCTCCTTGTCCAGATTTTTCAATTGGCGGTAAAAATAAAGGTCATTTGGGAGATAATGGTAAACTTTCTGCTGCTTATATTGAATTAATTTGTCGTCATTTACCAGATTTCTTTTTATTTGAGAATGTTAAAGGTTTATGGCGCACAAAAAAACATCGTTTATTTTTTGAATCTTTAAAGCTACAATTACAAAATGCAGGTTATATATTAACGGAACGCCTAATTAATGCTATTGAATACGGTGTACCACAGGATAGAGAAAGAATTATCCTGGTTGGCTTCAGAAATAGCTTAATTCAGGAAATATTTAATGATAATGTACTACTTACAGATGTCTTTCCTTGGAAGAATTACATTTTATATCCTCAAGAGAAAGTTTTTGCTTATCCTTGGCGAAAGTGTGAACCGTTTCAAGAAGATTCTCTAATTAATTGTCCAGAAAATATTCCTCAAGAACTTACAGTTGAATACTGGTTTAGGAAAAATGATGTATTGCAACATCCCAATGCTAAACATTATTTTCAACCTAGAGGGGGGATAACAAAATTTGCTTCAGTTGCTGAGGGAGATGATTCTAAAAAGTCTTTTAAACGCCTACACAGATGGCGCTATTCACCAACTGCTTGTTATGGCAATAATGAAGTACATTTACATCCATACCAAGTTAGAAGAATTTCTGTGGCTGAAGCTTTAGCAATTCAATCTTTACCTGCAAATTTCGCCCTTCCAGAGGATATGTCACTCACAAATATGTTTAAAACTATTGGGAATGGCGTGCCATATTTAGCATCAAAAGCCTTAGCTGAAACTATTCTTAATTTCTTAACAGCTAGTAGTTCATCGTAAATTTTTGATCGCTAAAGTCCTGACTAAGACTTATAACCATTAATCTCTTATCTAATCCCTAGCCCCTAGACCCTAGCCCCTAGCTAAAACGCTATAACTACGTAGGTAATTTCAGGCTACCTGTAAAGCCCTCATCTAAAACCTATGCAGTAGCCTGTTTTTCAGGATAAACTCGTAATAAATGTGGTTTAATATATATATAAGAAATGTTTGAATTTTTTATAAAGATTAATAATCAATAATTGGCAAAAGGCACGATGGCAGCAGACTATCCAGACATTGATATTGCGCCATTTATCGATCATGCCCTGTTAACGCCAACGGCTACTCCAGAGCAGGTTGAGCAATGGTGTGAAGAAGCAGATAGATTTCATTTTGCGGCGGTTTGCTTGCACCCTACCTATGTTAAGCAAGCTGCAGAACTCCTTCATGGTAAAAATCCCAAAGTCTGTACAGTCATCGGCTTTCCTACTGGGGCAACTACTTCAGTTGTTAAGCTTTATGAAGCCCAAGAAGCAGTGGAAAATGGAGCCACTGAACTTGATGTAGTCATCAACTTGGGTTGGTTAAAAGCTGGTAAAACTGAAGCCGTTCACCGGGAAATTGCGGAGATTTGTGAAGAAACTGGGCAAACAGTGAAGGTAATTTTAGAAACCAATCTGTTAACAGATGCAGAGAAAAAAATAGCAGCAGAAATAGCTATGGAAGCTGGGGCTGCATTCTTAAAAACCAGTACAGGCTGGAATGGGGGTGCAACTATTTCTGATGTACGTCTGTTGAAGGAGATTGCCCGCGAAAGGGTAGGAATTAAGGCCTCAGGCGGTATTCGCACCGTTAATCAAGCCATAGAATTAATCTTGGCAGGTGCTACTAGATTGGGTACATCTCGTGGTGTTGATTTAATCCGCCAGCGCGATAACCTGGAAAAGGTCGAATAGTCATTTGTTGTTTTGTCGTTAGTCTTTTGTACTCAACTAATGACTAATGACTATGGCTGATGACTAAATGACTATGGCTAATGACTAATGACTAGAACTTATCAAGTAACGGGAATTAATCTAAAAACCCAGGCGCTAGGCGAATCAGATAAAATAGTAACAATTTTGACACCTGAATTCGGTTTAATCCGAGCTGTTGCCCCTGGGGCACGCAAGCACAATTCTAGCCTGGGTGGTAGGAGTGGGATGTTTGTCGTCAATGAATTACTGATTGCTAAAGGGCGATCGCTTGATAAAATTACACAAGCACAAACAGTAAAAACCTATCCAGGGTTGACAAAAGATTTAGGTAAATTAGCTGCTAGTCAATATCTAGCAGAAATTGTCCTCTGTCAAGCTTTGAGCGAACAACCCCAAGCAGAACTTTATGAGTTGCTCAACGAACATCTCAATCGTTTGGAAACTTTGTCTAAAAACGAAGCAGGTGTTTTAGCGCATCTAGCTCATGGAGTATTTCACCTTTTAGCTTTGGCAGGGTTGACACCACAGGTGCAAGTTTGTGCTTTGACGCAACGTCCGCTAGTACCAAATTTTACAGACCCCCACTGGCAAGTCGGATTTAGTATTGCGGCTGGGGGAATAGTTGGTTTGGCGACTTGGGAAGAATTGCGCAAAGAAAAACAACGGGAGAGACAAATTAATGCTTCAGGGAAACCTCCTACAACTCCCACCTCCCCCAGTTCTACCTACCAAACAGTTGTACATCAGCAAGAGCTACCAGTAATTTCTCAGCGTTTAAATGCCAGAGAACTTTATCTACTCCAGCAGCTGTCACAACCAGAGATAATGCATATAAATGCCGCTAAAGATGACGGCTGGTTATCTGTTGAGCAAATCCTGCGCCAGTATGCTCAGTATCATTTAGGTCGTCAAATTCGCTCCGCCACTTTAATCGATTCTTACTTTGCTGCCAACCATGATGCAACCGTCTGATTTGGATACAAAAATCCTACCTTTGTCACCGAGTTACGCCAAAAAACAGAATAGAGCATCAGATTCTACAGCACCCAGCCACTTGAGTGCTGTTCCCAAACCTCGGCCGAGTCAAATCCACAACCAGGATCTTTCCCCGCAGGAAATTTCCCAAAACAATAAAAATTGGCTGTCAGAAAAATCAAAACCTGATGTCATCAATGAAGAAGATACATCAGCCAAAACTGAGGTGAATGGCCAAGCACCCATCACCCCCGCACAAGAGCCGCCCGATGTCAATGGTAATGATTCAGGTAAAGATGAAGCATCAGATAATCTTCCCCAAAAGGGGTTTTTACCTGTATTAAAAAACCCGAATTTCCTAGCACTTTGGGGCGGTCAAGTTTTTTGCCAGCTAGCAGATAAAGTTTATCTGGTACTGATGATTGCCTTGATTAATACCCAGTTTCAAGCGAGTCATCAAAGCATTAGTGGTTGGGTATCCGCTTTAATGATGGCGTTTACCATTCCTGCAGTGTTATTTGGTTCCTTAGCTGGTGTATTTGTAGATCGTTGGTCAAAAAAGACGGTGCTAGTAGCCACCAATATTTGGCGGGGAATTTTAGTGTTAGCGATTCCCTTGCTGTTATGGTTTACCCATGAGTGGAAGCCAGTGGGAGTTTTACCAGTCGGGTTTTTGATCATTTTAGGCGTGACTTTTTTAGTTTCCACCCTGACACAGTTTTTTGCCCCAGCCGAACAAACAGCCATTCCCTTAGTAGTGGAAGAACAGCATTTACTTTCGGCTAATTCCCTGTACACCACAACCATGATGGCCTCGGTGATTGTGGGTTTTGCTGTTGGAGAACCACTATTAGCGATCGCGGATCAACTGTGGTTACAAATAGGTGGACATGGTGGATTAGGTAAGGAAATTTTAGTCGGTGGGAGTTATGCGATCGCGGGCATAATTTTGAGTTTCTTAGTAACTAAAGAAAAACCCCACGACGCCGCCACGGAATTTCCCCATGTTTTTGCTGACTTACGCGATGGATTGCGTTATCTCAAAGACAATCATCGTGTACGTAGCGCTTTAGTGCAATTAATCATATTATTTTCTATCTTTGCTGCCTTAACTGTTTTAGCTGTGCGCATGGCAGAAATAATTCCTAACATGAAAGCCTCACAATTTGGCTTTTTACTAGCAGCTGGTGGCGTCGGGATTGCTGGAGGAGCTACAATACTCGGTCAGTTTGGTCAACGCTTCTCTTATACAGCCTTAAGTCTTTGTGGTTGTTTGGGTATGGCAGCAGCGCTGATTGGTTTATCCATCTTTACAACCAACCTCTGGATCGTACTTTTGTTAGTAGCAATGTTGGGTGTTTTTGGCTCACTCGTTGGCATTCCGATGCAAACCACAATCCAAACCGAAACCCCACCAGACATGCGGGGTAAAGTCTTTGGTCTGCAAAATAATGTCATTAATATTGCCCTTTCATTACCTTTAGCATTAGCTGGGGTTGCAGAAACCTTTATCGGCTTACAAGCTGTGTTTTTGGCATTAGCTGTAATCGTCTTTTTTGGAGGTATCTTTACCTGGTATAACGCTCATCGGTAGTTATTAATCATTAATTTGACAACCTTAATCATTTACTGCAAGCTGAAGTTTTCGTGATAGACTGAACTCAGCCATAAATTACCATAGGCATAACTAGGGAGCATTGTGAATCCTGGCTCAAAAGGTTTCATTAACTCATATCTATTAACAAATTCTCCATAGCATAACTAAAGCGATAAATAGACATTGTTGCTGTTGGGAAGTGCAAACATCAAAGCTAAAGATTTAGACCTTTGTTGAGTTTGAATGTTATCTTTATTCCATTCCGAATTTACAAGTTGAATCAAGCTGAAAATTTGCCTATTTGAACCGGAGAAAATTATGAGGTTTGATGACTGCTAACCAGCCAGTGATAACAACAAGATAAAAGCGAAAGCATAAAGGAAAAATAACTAAATACTAAACCCGCTCTTCCTATAACTAAATAAAGAATGCGTATAGCCTGGATTGGAAAAAAATCACCATTTTGTGGCAATGTAACCTATAGTCGAGAAATTACAAATGCCTTGCTAGATCGAGGGCATGAGGTTAGCTTTCTCCACTTTGCCCAAGAAGAATCTGAACCTGATAACTGGCCCAAATTTCAAGAAGTTTCCTTACCCTTCCTTTACAAGTCGCAGGTTTACACAATTCCCACATTTAAAGCAACCAAAGTATTAACTGAGTCGTTGCGGGAAATTAAACCAGATATCGTCCACGCTTCTTTGACTTTATCTCCCCTGGACTTTATTCTTCCAGAAATTTGCGAGCAATTGAATTTGCCCCTCATCGCTACTTTTCACACACCATTTGCAGGTAAAGGGGCAAAACTGATCTCCGGAACTCAACTTTTGGCCTATCAGCTATACGCACCTTTTTTGGTGAACTACGATCGCGTGATTGTATTTTCCCAAATTCAGCGAGATTTATTAGGGCGGATGGGCGTGCGGGAAGAAAAAGTTGCTGTGATTCCCAACGGAGTTGATACCACTAAATATACTCCTGGAAGTTCTCAAGTCAAAGCAGAATTTAAAGCCGAACGCTTATTTGTCTATCAAGGAAGGATAGCACCAGAGAAAAACGTCGAACCCCTGCTGCGTGCTTGGAAGCAGTCGGAAATGGAAGCAAATAGCAAGCTGCTAATTGTTGGCGATGGCCCTTTGAAATCTTCTTTACAGCCGTTTTATGGTGCAGAAGAAGGGATTATTTGGCTAGGATTTATTGCTGATGAACACCGCCGCATCGAGATTTTACAGGGAGCGGATGTATTTATTTTACCTTCGCTGGTAGAGGGGCTATCTTTATCGCTGTTAGAAGCAATGGCTTGTGGTTTGGCTTGTTTAGCCACAGATGTGGGTGCTGATGGGGAAGTTTTGGAAAAAGGCGCGGGTGTAGTTTTAAATACTAAGACAGTGCGATCGCAATTAAAAACCCTCTTACCACTATTCCAAGATCATCCAGAGTTAACAACTGTGTTGGGACAGAAAGCCAGAAAGCGTGTATTGGAACGCTATACCCTCACTGATAATATTACTCAGTTGGAACAATTGTACCGTGAAGTTTTACTACAGCGACCTTTACCCCTAACTCATAGATTTTAAGTAAAGGTGCTGATATAAATTTTGGTTAGCTGCACTGCATCTGAGAGGATAGAATAGTGCAGCTAATCAGTAATTTTTCCTTAAACGCTACAGGATATCGAAACAACCAAGCCCGAAGGTGAAGTGATAAAGGTGATTTACAATGTCGAAGAAGAAATCACTAATTCTTGAAGCTGTTCACAAAACAGCTAAAGGGTTGCATAAGGCTGGACTTATGGATCTGACTACATTGCGTGAATTTAATTGCCTGTGCTTGTCTGTGAATGAACCGCTAGAACCTGAGCAAATTAAATGTAAAAATGACCCTTACTTTTAATTCAGATAAATATAAAAATTTATTAGTGCAGTATCAGCCAAAACTGATTAGGAATGAAGAAGAGAATGAAAAAGCTTTAGCTATTGTAGAAGAATTAATGCACCGCTCTAACCTCAGCCCAGAAGAAGATAAGCTTTATGATTTGCTGATTATTTTAATTGAAAAGTTTGATCAAGAATACTATTCGCCAGGGAAAGCTTCTCAGCCTGATTCTATATTGCGTTTTTTGATGGAACAAAGGGATATAAAAGAATCAGATTTGGTTGATATTATTGGTTCTCAAGCTGTTGTTTCGGCAGTGATTAATGGAGAGCAAGAAATCAGTAAAGCTCAAGCTAAGGCTTTAGGCGAATTCTTTAGGGTTGACTGTGGTTTGTTTATTTGATTTATAAAGTACTGTAAAAGTGCGAATTTAATCGAAAGAAATTAAATCAATTTCTGCTTGAAATTCGATACTTGAAAACACATCTTCAATTATTTCTTCTATGCTGTCGTTTAAGAGAAAGTAGTCCCGAAAATCATCTGTAAATTTAATATTAACGTTGCCTTCGCAGAAAGCTAAAACGGAGTTATACCCATCTTCGCCATCGCTAGTAACGTAGCCAATATCTGCCGTTCCGGTTACTTTAAAAGCAATTGTCCATTCCAAGGTATAAAAATCACCATCTTCAATTTTAAAAAATGCTTGAGCAGGTTGGTAGTATGTCACATAGCCATCCATTAAACCGTCGTGTCTATCGTAAGCTGTTGCTTCCTGTCCAATCATTTCAGCTACTATAATATTTTGAGATTTTTCAATGAAGTCTTCATGTTGAAGAAGTTGATTAATAATAGATGATATTAATGTTTCCAAAGCTGAATTATATCTAGTAAGTTCGCTTTCACAGGAGCCACTTTGAACATTTTCACTTGGGGAAGGTATTAAGCTTTTTAAGTAACTATATAAACCACCACAGTATAGCAATTCATTTATACCATATGAGGCAATATTATTACCTTCACTGAACTGAATCATATTTGTTGGCAAAAATCCTGATAAAATCAGATTGTATGTATTCTGTGATTCGTTTACTTCTTCTTGAATTAAGATACAAACTAAAACAGCATTTTTATCAACTTCTTCTTTGCTAATTAACCACTTGACTTGATTAATATCGCCTTGACGTGCTTTTACCTGGATGCCAATATTTGGCTGAGAAGTCAATGTAAAATCAATTTTTCCATCGCCGCCGATGCGTTTTTCATAATCTACTTCAGTCACGAAATTAGTTAAACGGGATTTTACAACTTCTTCACCGAGCTTTCCTTTTAGGTTATTAATAAAGTACTGTTTTGGGTCGTTTGGCTTATACTTTTTCACCATCTCCCAGCAAAAGTCCCTTAGTTTTTTTAATCTCTCGCCTGAAATGACTGTTAACTCACTATTTTGTCCTTCTATTTCACAATGAAGTATATGACCAGATTTCAGCCTTTTAATAAAATCATTCTGTTGCTCTATTAACAGTGTTGTCCATTCCATACAAAGACAAATATAAAAACTTTACATCGCAGCTTATCATAATAAAGGCAAGACTTAATTCTCTACTAAAGACCACCCCAAACTCGTTAGCTGTTCATAAACTCGCTTCAAGGTATTCACATCTCTAGCAGAAATCGGCGGTGGTTGGCGAACTTGAGAAAAGTATAAAGCATCGGTTTGTAGCGGACTATGACCCCAAATTCCCAAAGCATGGCCGAGTTCGTGACGCGCTGCGGCTAGGACATAATTACCAGTTTGGCTAGGGCTTAATAATATAGTGAAGCGATGCAATAAAACTTTGTTGTTAGTATATAACTCGTAGGTAGTTAAAGCGGAACGCGCACGGGGAATTTTATCGGTAGGGGAAATTTGCAGAGGTGGTGCTTTGCGCAAAATTTTAATATCTGCAACTTCTGGTTTTTCTACTATTAATAAAGGTAAATAAGCATTCCACTCTTGCGCAGCTTGTAAGACGCTGTTAACCCAAGCTTGCGCTTGCTGGCTGTTAATTGTTGTTGGCGTTTCTATGTAAACTTTAATAGGAAACTGCGACCAAACTAAATAACCAACTTGAGTGGGTGTAATTTCTCCAAAATAATCGCCACTGTTGGTATTATCTTGCCATTGGGCTAAGGTTGGCGGTAAAGGATGGGGTTTTGGTGAAGGAAATGAGGCGGTAGCAGGAAGATGAGTAAAAATAACTAGCAGCCCTGTACCTATGGCTAAGGTAAGAACTGCTAGCAACTGTCGTAGATATAAATTTTTCCGGGGGTTGGGTGTTGGGTATTGGATTTTTTGCCCCATATCCCTATTCCCTATGGTTACTTAGGTAGCCAGCCGGCGCTTAAAACTACTGTTAAACCGAGAAAAATTACTGTTAATGCCCAAGTAATTCGGTTTAAGGTGTTTTCTGCACTTTTGGTGCTGCTAAATAGTTGAGCTTGTCCGCCAATGGCTCCAATACCATCTCCTTTAGGACTATGCAGCAACACTAAGACGATTAAACCAACGGCGGAAAGTGCCCAAATTCCTTGAACAATATTAGAAACTGTCATGGTAGCAATCTAAATAGATAGTCAATTTCAAAACAAAAGTGTCAGGGTGAAGCTAACAGTTAAATGTTAACTGTTATCTTGTTTACAAACCTACTTGGGCAGGAGTACGACTGCGTTGCACATCATATCCGGCTGGGACTACTAGCGATCGCCCTGTCATTTCTGATGGTTGAGGTAGTTGTAAAATCTCAAGAATAGTTGGTGCAATGTCGGCTAGCTTGCCATCGCTTCGCAGTTCGACGTTTGTACCATGTCCAGGGATTTTGACTTTTTCTCCTTCCAACAGAATTAAAGGTACAGGGTTGGTGGTGTGGGCTGTCCAAGGATTACCCGCATCATCTAGCATGTACTCAGCATTACCGTGATCGGCAGTAATAATTGTGGTTCCCCCGATTTTAGTAATGCTAGCAAGTAGGCGACCCAAACAGCGATCAACTTTTTCAATTGCTTCTATCGTAGCTTCTATCTGACCCGTGTGCCCGACCATATCTGGGTTGGCATAGTTAATCACAACTAACGAGTAGATACATTTTTCAATCGCGGCGATCGCTACATCTGTGACTGCTTCTGCTGACATGGCTGGGGCTTTGTCGTAAGTTGCTACCATTGGACTGCTTACGAGTTCCCGATCTTCGCCTGCAAAAGGTTCTTCTAGACCGCCATTGAAAAAGTAGGTAACGTGGGCGTATTTTTCGGTTTCTGCGGTGCGGAACTGCTTTAAACCCTGATTAGCGATGACTTCTCCCAAAATATTGGTGAGATTTTGCGGCTCAAAGGCGATCGCTACTTTTAAATCTGGATCGTACTGAGTAAAAGTAGCAAAGGCTAGGGGTTGAATCAGCTGTCTTTCAAAGCCTGTAAATTCTGGGCTAACAAAAGCTTGAGTGAGTTGTCTAGCGCGATCGGGGCGGAAGTTGAAGAAAATGACTCCATCGCCGGCTGCAATTGCGCCAGAAGCAATGCGTGTGGGGTTGATGAACTCGTCTGTGACTCCGGCGGCGTAGGATGCTTTTAAGATTTCTACAGCTTGGCGATTGTCAGTCACTTCATCTTGGGTCATTACGTCATAGGCACGTTTAACCCGATCCCAACGATGATCGCGATCCATCGCGTAGTAGCGACCGCTCAGGGTGACTATTTGCCCAATACCTATGCGGTCTATATATTCTTGCAATTGCCCAATTGCTTTGATACCTTCGGTCGGTGTGGTGTCACGACCATCGGTAATGGCGTGGATACAAACTTGGGAAACTTGCCGATCCTTAGCTAACTCTAGTAGACCTGCTACGTGGGTGAGATGGGAATGTACGCCACCCTCCGAACACAGACCGACTATATGCAGCTTGCCATTGCGATCGCGCACTTCCTGGCAAATTTTGACAAGTGCTGGGTTGAGCTTGATAGAACCGTCTTCCACCGCATCGGAGATGCGTACCAATTCTTGCGGTACTACCCGTCCAGCGCCAATGTTCAAATGACCAACTTCCGAGTTGCCCATTTGTCCATCTGGCAACCCTACGGCTTTTCCTGAGGTGCGGATGAGGGTATGTGGATAAGCTGCCCATAAGCTATCCATGACTGGAGTTTTCGCATTAACAATCGCGTTTCCACGCTTCTCCTCGCAGTAGCCCCATCCGTCTAAAATGACTAGCACCACAGGAGCAACAGGTGCTTTGGTCATAGTAAAATTGCCCTTTACTTTTTGTAATACCCGAATGATACCACTGCTAATCACCACTGCAAGAGGATTTCTGCTTATTAACTTCTTTTATGAAAAGTTTCAGTATTTTTTAGATTTTTTTTAACTTTAGTAACTTTTGCGTATTATTTGTGATAATTGTGTGGGGCTAATTATCCCAAAAAAGCTTTTGTGTACCGTCAGTAGTTAATCTCTAACTTGGGTTTTACCACAGATGTTGCAGCTTGAGTGGTATTTCTGCAAGTGTGTGTTAATTCCTGGTTAATAAATCTTTAAATCGTAGTAGTGCGTAATGCTTAAACTTGGGTATTAATCCTTGTCAACCAAGGGATTTTAGCATCACGCACCCGATTTAAATTTGACTGCTACGACCTGCTTATTTACGTTTTGCTGAGGCTTTAGCGCCTTTAGCGGCTTTCTTAGCAGCCTTTTCAGCTGCGATCGCCTCTAACTTGGCTTGTTCTTTTTCTTCAGCAATTTTATCCAGATAGTAATGATAATCGCCTAAGTAGACGCGGAATTCACCATCGCGAATTTCCACAATTTTATTGGCTACTTGGGAGATAAAATAACGGTCGTGAGAGACAACTATCGCTGTACCCTCATAATTTTGCAGTGCTTCTTCCAACATTTCTTTTGCTGGAATATCTAAATGGTTTGTCGGCTCATCTAATATGAGTAAGTTCGCTGGACGTAAGAGCATTTTTGCTAAAGCTAAACGTGCTTTTTCGCCACCACTTAATGCGCCAACTTGTTTAAATACTGTGTCGCCAGTAAATAAGAAACGTCCTAACAGTGTGCGAACTTCTTCATTTTTCCAGTCAGGAACTTCATCGTGAATTGTTTCCATGACTGTCTTTTGTAAATCCAAAGCTTCTGCTTGATTTTGCTCAAAGTAACCCGGAATTACATTGTGATCGCCTAATTTTACAGTACCTTCTGTGGGTGGCTCCATACCCATAATTACCCGTAATAGGGTAGATTTACCTGCACCGTTGGGGCCTAAGAAAGCAATGCGATCGCCTCTTTCAATAAAGAGATTCGCGCCCAAAAACAAGATTTTATCATCATAGATATGAGTCAACTCTTTAATATTCACCACTTCTCTACCGCTACGAGGTGCATCGGGGAAGCGGAAATGCAGAGTTCTTACCCCTGCGGTTGGTGCTTCAATGCGTTCAATTTTTTCTAGTTGTTTTTCGCGGCTTTTGGCTTGGGTACTGCGGGTAGCACTAGCGCGGAATCTATCAACAAATGTTTGTTGTTTTTCGATTTCTTTCTGCTGGCGTTCGTAAGCACTTAATTGTGCTGATTCATTTTCCGCTTTTTGTAGCAAGTATGCAGAATAATTACCCAGGTAACTAGTAGAAACACCGCGTTCAGTTTCCACAATTTGATTACAGAGACGGTCAAGAAACTCTCGGTCATGGGAAACTATTACCATTGGAGTTGTCAGACTTCTGAGGTAATTTTCTAACCATTCAATAGTTTCTAAGTCTAAATGGTTAGTCGGTTCGTCCAGTAGCAATAAATCGGGTTTCTGCAACAGAATTTTACCCAAACTCATCCGCATCTGCCAACCACCAGAGAAGGCGCTAACGAGGCGATCGCCATCTTCTTGTTCAAATCCCATTTCTGGTAAGATTTTCCCGATGCGTGATTCTAAACCGTAGCCGTCTAAGGCTTCAAATTGACGCTGTAATTTGTCTAATTTGTGGATTAGTTTATCCAGTTCCTCTGGAGTTGCAGTTTCCATCTCTCTTGTCACCTCAGCGATGGAAAGCTGTACTTGATTCGCTTCTTTAAATACAGTCCAAAATTCTTCTCTGACAGTCCGACTGGGGTCAACTTCAAATTCTTGGTTCAGGTAAGCTATATGTAAACTCGCAGGACGAATAATTTCGCCTGATGTGGGTTCCATTTCCCCAGATATAATTTTTAGCTGGGTAGATTTACCTGCACCGTTGACACCGACTAAGCCGATGCGATCGCCTGGTTTGACTTCCCAGTTGATGTCCTTAAGAACTTCACCTGTAGGGTAAATTTTACTAATATGTTCTAGTCGCAGCATCAAGTTTCTCTCAGGTAGGGGATGGGTAGTTGGGGGATGAAGAGTTATTGCCGTGTCAATCTTAACAAAATTTAATTAATATTTCGTCAGGGAAATTTTCCGCAATGATAAAAAAAGAGTCTGAGATTGTCACGCTCACATCTAATTAAGTTATATATACCTAAATTACAGCCCCCATTTCGGCATTCGCCTACCCCATTATTCAAATTCTGCTGCTATGCTTCGCTGCTTGTGGAATCAGAAGCCTGTTGCTGTACTATCTGGCTGACTTCCTCTACACTCAATTCCAAAGCTTGAGCTATTTGCTCTACAGTCAACCCAGCAGACAACATTGGTATTACTGCTTTTAACTTACCTCTACGCTCACCTTGCGCTATACCTTGTTCTACACCTTCTTCTTTCCCTTCCTGAAAAGCTTCTTGATAAAATCTAGTTTGTTTTAACTCGCTCAAGCTAAACATTGCTTCAATTTCCTCCCGACTCATATTGGGGAATTTATAAACCAAAATAGTCTCTATTAATTGTAATAATTGTTGCTGTAATTGAGAGTTGGTCTCTTGTTTAGTTCTGGCGATCAACTCCCTTGCTTGGTTAATAGCTATATCTTTGTCTTCAATGACTAATTTAACAGTAGCTATGCCAATTGGTAATGTTGCATTATCACCTAATTCATCGAGATAAATTCTTCTCACCCTTTGACTATCAAAAAACTCCCGATAGTGTTTTATATCTCCTGTATCCACATTCCTGTTCGGATATAAAACTACAGCATTCCAATCATTTTGGGGTTTGTTCTGACGCAGGTATAAACATATTTCTGCTATCAGTCTTGAGTAAATTTCGTCATCTTGTTGAAATTGCACTTCAACGAAGTAAATCGGTTTATCAATGGTTTCTACAGGTAAAAATACACCATCAATCCGAAATGAAGTTTGTTTAATTTCAACTGATGCAAACTGATAATTGTTGGCTTCCTCAGGATGATTGCTAATCAGTTCAAAGAAAATACTCGGTATTTCTTGAAATAGCCGATAAAATATAATGTCAGTTTTCACAAGATTCTACCACTATGATATATAGAAGTTCTGAGAGAAAATATTTTTATTTTTCCCCTGCTCCCTGCCCCCTGCCCCTCTGCCTAAACAGTGATAGTATATTTTCTTAGTTCTAAGTCCTTTATTCTTTTGAACCATCCCGCACTTCTAGTAACTGTTCTTTTGTAATACCTAGTATCCTGGAAAGTGGTGCTAATAAATTATCTTCAATAGCTTCACCAGCATAAATATTATTGAGTGCATCTGGTGAAAGTTTAAATGTATCGCAGAATTTAGCAAACTCCTGACTACTCAAATCAAGCGCCTTTTGTCTTTCAGTTAATAAAAGCGCGATCGCTCTCGTTCCGTACTTGGGACGCTTACTCATTTTGATATATTTTTTGATCAAATTGCTTACTTCTTTGCTATCACCATTAGTTTCTTTCACTAAATCAATACAAGCCAATTTCAGTGCTTTTTTTAAAACTTCGTCCTCATTTAAAAACTTAATAATGTCATGAGCATATTCTTTTTTAAAAAACCCAGCTAGATCACCTTTATAATAAACTGGTACAAAAGCATCGCTTGATTCTACTTGCCAAGCTGAAGGTTCATTAGGTAGTGACATAAATACACCTCAAAAAAATAAAATTTTTTCACATTATCTCAGTTAATTCCAGAGGTTTCCACACCCAATCCTGGCTTACTTTTCTCTTTACCAGTGCTATCTTATGCACAACAAATAAAAAGCAAGACTTTGATAAAATTTGTATTTATTATTATTTAATTGTAACAAAAATTAATATTTGCGTATAGTTATGTCAATAAATTTACAAGTAAACTTGTAAACAGAAGCGCGATCGCTCAAAAACATTCAACTAATTATTTAACTAGCTTTAACTTCATCTACCACAGCTTCCGCAGCTGCTGCTAATCTATCCATTACTACTCTGCCAATAATGGCGACTTCGCTTAACGGCATAGATTTAATGTACTTGACAATCTGATTTACATCGGAGGATTCTGACACTGGCTTAACACCAAGGTAGTTAAGCAATTCCTCCATCGTATAGCCTGCTCTCGCTGCAATGTTGGCTAAATTTTGTGTATCTGGAATCGACTCGCCTTTTTCCCACAATTGCACCGCAGTAGCCGAAACGCCCAGAAGTTTACCAAAAGCTCTTTGACTCATCGAGCCACGAGCCATTTTCACGACTTCAATCAGTTTCTTTCTAGCTTCTAAATCCACTGCTGTAGTATTTTTCCCCTGAATTGACTAGTTTATTCTCAGCGATAAATAAATATTTAATTTAGGCATTTAGGCATTTACAAGTTTACTTGCCAATGGTAAATTAAATCTAGGCTTGACAATTACAAGTTTAAATATAAATTTGTCTAAATTAACGATACTCATCCATTTTATCGCGGAAATTCGTTACAGACTGCAAGCTGTCAAATTAGGGGAAAAAGGTGCATCATGTTGCGTAAGCCGCGCAAAATCATGTTATGGATTGGTTCAACTAGCTTTGGCTTCATCTTCAGACGCTTGGGCTACAGCAGCCAGTCTATCAGCCGCCGCCTGAACAATTTGCGCCACTTGGTTAAGAGGCATGTGCTTGATTTGTCTCAAAATCAAACTTAAATCTGAAGTTTCTGGTATTGGTTTGCCATCTAAGCAACCGAGTAATTCTTCTAATGTATAGCCTGCTCTAGCTGCTATTTTGGCTAAATACTCGGTATCAGGAACGTTTACACCCTTTTCCCACAATTGAACAGCAGTAGCCGAAACTCCCAAAAGCTTGCCAAATGCTCGCTGACTCATGGAACCACGAGCTAATTTGATAATTTCAATCAGTTTTTCTCTGCTTTCAATGTTCACTGCTTGTTTAGCTATTCAACTGCGTTATTTACAAGTTTAATCAGCAATCTTTACAATTTTAATTTTCGATTGACATTGATAGTTGTCAATAGTATATTAAAGTTTAAGTTTTAATATAACAATTTTCCTTTAAATATTGAGATAACGCCAGTAGTAAATTTGTGCCATGACTGTTACTTGCTTAAAAGGTGCATTATGTTGTGTAGTCCGCGCAAAATTAACTCCTATCGCCGTAAAGGTCACAGCCTGATTAGGGCTAATAAAATTAAACCAGAACAATGGTTTATTTCTCATCCTGAGGCGAAAGCAGCTTTAAACGCTAAAGGCTACAAAGTGAAGCAAATCAAGAAAATCCATTGCCTGAAGCATCAAGTTTGTATTTCCTATTGGGATGAAAAAGGTAATATTTGCAGCAGCTTTTTCAGTTACCGAATTTTTCAGCGTTGGCAACAGGAAGTAGAAAAATTAATTGATACTTGCCAAACACTGAGTGATTGGAAAATATTAAATCATATTCTCAAGCATGAATTTCTTTACTATCAATATTTTCAGGAAATGGTAGAGGCAATTTCTACTGCATTAGAAAACCGCTTATCGGTGTTAAAAGTAACATCACAACAAGCGGTTGAAGATAAATTATTGAACGAACAATTAGCTTGTAGCACCAGAAGCCGCTAACTCTGCCAAACGTTCCTGCTGGTCTTGAGAGATACAAGATTGTATAACTGATTCTAAATCGCCTTCCAATACAGGGTTAAGAGAATAGTTTTGTCCCAGACGGTGATCGGTAACGCGGTTATCTTTATAATTGTAGGTGCGAATTTTTTCCGATCGCGATCCTGTACCAACTTGCGATCGCCGCATGGAAGTTACAGCTTCTTGTTGTTCCCGTAACTTCATTTCATACAGTTTCGCCCGCAAAATTTGCATCGCCCGTTCTTTGTTTTGCAACTGGCTGCGTTCTTCTGTACAGAAAATCCGAATCCCGGTAGGTTTGTGCATCAAGTCAACAGCAGTTTCCACCTTGTTGACGTTTTGTCCACCAGCACCACCAGAACGAGCCGTAGTCATTTCAATATCCTTAGGGTCAATGTGGATTTCCACATCATCCACTTCTGGCATGATAGCGACTGTGGCTGTAGAAGTGTGAACTCTTCCGCCAGCTTCCGTTGCTGGTACGCGCTGCACCCGATGGACTCCGGCTTCAAACTTCAGCTTACTGTAAACACTCTCACCCTGAATTTCCAGGATTACTTCTTTAAAACCGCCCATTTCCCCTAGTGACTCGCTCACTAGTTTCACTCTCCAACCTTGGCTGTCAGCGTAGCGAGAGTACATCCGCAGTAAATCGCCAGCCCAAATACTCGCTTCATCGCCACCAGTACCAGCGCGAATTTCCAACATGATGTTTTTATCATCGTTGGGATCGCGGGGTAGCAATAATATTTTTAAGCGGTTCTCTAAATATTCTATTTTTTGTTCTAGTTCGTCTACTTCCAGGGCTGCCATTTCTTGCAACTCCGGATCGCTCGCCGATTCTTTGTAAACCTGACGCGCTCCGATCAAATCTTCTTGAGCTATTTTCCAAGTGTCATAGGTATTAACTACCTCTTCCAAAGAAGAACGAGATTTAGCAATTTGTTGAAACTCGTCAGGATTTCTCGCTGTATCGGGATCACCAAGACGACGAGTTAATTCATTAAAAGTTTGTTCAACAGATTTTAGTTTGTCCAGCAGGTATGATTCAGCCATGATGAGTGCGATCGCTCCTTAAAATAACAAATTGGCTCAAGCATTAAATGACAATCGACCCAGCTGATTGCAGGGTCGTCGTTAACCGCAGAGCCAACCCGCTACTTTTTGTTTGAGTCGCCAGCGCTTTGAGTGCTGCTCATACCGTACTTGCGAAGGAAGCGCTCTACTCGACCCTCAGTATCAATAATCTTCTGAGTGCCGGTGTAAAAAGGATGGTTTCCAGACCAAACATCTACGTGCAGTTCTGGCTTAGTAGAGCCAACAGTCATAACTACTTGACCGTTGCAGTAAACTTTCGCATCTGGATACCACTTGGGATGAATATCAGGTTTAGCCATTTTTCCTTTTGTGGTCAATCTATATAAATTATAACTTTCAGTTGCTTGCAGAGCGTAGGGAAGAGAGACTAACAGGACAAGGCAAAATCATCAATGCCCACTCGCCCTGAGCGGAGCCGTACTGCGTTCGACGAAGTCGTTCCCGCAGGGTAGCAGAACCCGCAGGGTAGGGATACCCAATGCCCAATGCCCAATGCCCCATGCCCCATGCCCTACCGTTTTGAGTACTGAGGTGCTTTGCGAGCTTTGTGTAAACCGTATTTCTTCCGCTCTTTAGCTCTAGGATCGCGAGTTAGGTAACCTTCTGTTTTTAAAGGCGAACGGTTGTCTGGATCTAGTTGGCATAAAGCACGAGCTACACCCAAACGAATAGAATCAGCTTGTCCGGTCAAACCACCGCCTTCAGCTTTCACCAAAATGTCATATTCACTCTCTAGTCCCAAGGTTTCTAGAGGGCCTTTGATGACACCTAAGTAGTTGGCGTTGAACTGGAAGTACAAGTTACCATCTTTACCGTTAACAATCAGTTGACCGCTACCGGGAACGAGGCGAACTCTTGCTACTGCTGACTTACGACGGCCAGTACCCCAGTATACGGCACGACCGCTAGTAGTTTCTGCTACTGCTACCATTAACTTTCTGCTCCAGGAATTGTATTAACTTTGAGTTCTTTGGGTTGTTGTGCTGCATGGGGGTGAGTGGGGCCAGCATAAACTTTCAGCTTGGTGAACAACTGCTTACCCAAGCTGTTTTTAGGTAACATCCCTTTTACAGCATGTTCGACAATTCTTTCTGGCAAACGCTGTTGCAGCTTGGCGAAGGTTTCAGTCTTCATCCCGCCAGGACGACCAGAATGACGACGGTAGAGTTTTTGGGTACGTTTTTTACCTGTAACTGCTACCTTATCGGCATTGATCACGATGACAAAATCACCTGTATCTAGGTGGGGAGTATATTCAGCTTTCTTTTTGCCTCTCAAAACCATAGCGATTTCACTAGCGAGGCGGCCGAGGCGTTGGTCTGTAGCATCTACTACGTACCACTCACGCTCAAGAGAATCTTGAGAAGGAAGGTATGTTTTAGTCATTTGTAATTTGTCCCTTGTCATTTTTGGTTGTCAGTTGTCAGTTGTTCAGTTGTCAGTTGTCATTGGACTATTGACTGTTGACTTTTGACCATTGACTCTTGACTAAAAACGAATTTTGGCAGATTGTCATACCAAACATCATGTGAAAAAGGGAAATCTGGATAGCCGACTCGCAACAAGCATAAACCTTGGGGAGGTGCGGCATATTTCACTTCTTCTCGTCGTTCAGCTTTCCACAATTCAGTAAAGTTAGCTAGGGTGCGCTGTCCAGTACCTACTTGTACCAGCATCCCTACTAATAGCCGAACCATGCCATACAAAAATCCATCTGCCTGGATTTCAATATGAATTAATGGCCCGTTACGATGACATTCTGCTGCTTGTACTTCTACCCAAGAATGCGATCGCTTTGAGCCTGCACGATGAAAAGCAGCTAGATGATGCTTTCCCAGCAGGGGTTTCAGGGCAGCTTTGATTAAGGTTTCATCTAGGGGTGCATAATAATAATGCCAACTGAAGGGTCGCACAAACAAGTTCGGCTGATCTTCAGTGTATATCGTGTAGCGATACCGTCGATAGGCTGCACTAAAACGAGCGTGCCAACGGTGACCGACACCTGCTGAAGCCCTGATTAATATATCATTGGGCAAATAGCTATTAAGAACGGCTGCCCACTTGTGAGGTGGAATTAAACCCGTAGCTTCAAAATGGGCAACTTGGGCGGCGGCGTGAACTCCCGCATCGGTTCTGCCTGCACCATGTAGTGTTACATGATACCCAAGAATTTTCGCGATCGCTGTTTCTATCTCTTCTTGAACTGTACGCTGTTGCTTTTGCCGTTGCCAGCCATGAAAATGAGTGCCCAAGTATTGGATTACCAGGGCTACTCGATGAGTTTCTCTTGGCTGGTGGCTTTCTATCATACAGATTTGTTTTGTCAGTTGTCAGTTGTCAGCTGTCAGTTGCAAATGACCAATGACTAATGACCAATGATTTAAACTAGTTCAATAATCGCCATCTCAGCATTATCGCCCCGACGAGGTACTGTATGCAGGATGCGGGTGTAACCGCCTTGACGATTTGCATAGCGAGTGGAAGCTTGCTCAAAGAGAGCATGAACTAGTGATTTATCGTAGATATAGCCCAAAGCTTGCCGACGTGCTGCTAAGGAGCCATCTTTAGCTAAGGTAATCATTTTATCTACTTCAGCACGCAGAACTTTAGCTCTGATTAAAGTAGTGGTAATTCGTCCATGACGGACTAGTTCAGTAGTCAGCGCCCGTAACAAAGCACGACGCTGATCTGCTGGTTTACCAAGTTTCTTGACCCGACAACGGTGACGCATAATAATGCAATATCAATTACTAACGTACTAACGGTTTTGATTTTAGCTGTGTTTAGAGCTTCTTTCTTGGGGTAGGGTAATGCCTAAGCGTCGCTGTAAAGCTTCAACTACTTCTTCGGCTGACTTCTGACCAAAGTTTTTAATTTCTAACAGGTCTTCTTGGGTATAGTCCAGCAAGTCGGCTACAGAGTTAACTTGTGCGCGCTTGAGACAGTTGTATGCCCTGACAGAAAGCTGTAATTCTTCGATGGGAATTTGGGCGGTAGGATCGTCGGGAATATCAGAACCTGTATCGGTGGGTTCTAGTGATATATCTTTTAGTGGGTTGAATAAATCTACCAGAATGCCCGCAGCCGATGATAGTGCTTCTTGGGGAGAGATACTACCATTAGTCCAAACTTCTAATAGCAATCGGTCTTTGGCGATCGAGCCGTCCCCACGGGCATCTTCGACACTATAGTTAACTTTTCGCACTGGCATAAACACCGAGTCGATTTGCAAGAAGTCCAAAGATGTGGCTTCTTCTCTTCCTCGTTCTACGGTGCGATAACCTTTACCTCTCTCGATCCGAAATTCCATTTCTAGTTTGCCGCCTTCAGCTAAGGTGGCTACATATTGGGTGGGATCGATGATTTCTACTTCACTTGGCAAATCAAAATGTGCCGCCGTAACGGTTGCAGGGCCATTAACGAGTAACCGCCCTATTTGCGGTTGAGAGGAATAACTTTTGAGAATGACTTCCTTCATTTTCATGAGGATTTCCAGCACATCTTCCCGCACGCCTGGAACTGTGGCGAACTCGTGTGAAACACCTGCAATCCTTACTGCTGTAACTGCTGTCCCCTCTAGATTAGACAGTAAAACCCGCCTTAAGGCGTTACCTACTGTCGTTCCTTGACCGCGTTCTAGAGGTTCCAAGACAAATTTACTGTAATGGCTTCGACTTTCCTCAGTTGTAGACTCTACACATTCAATTTGAAACTGCGCCACGGAGTTGCCTCCCTCTGTTTAAGGTGCTGCTAGTAGGCAAATCGCTTGCCTCCCGAATTTAGTTCTTGCCCTGAAGCTTACTCTAGGTATGTCAATCTGCCAACTGCAAATGTCGCTAATTGCACTCCTAATTCAGCTTTTGGGCGATAGTATTTAATTTTTGGGTATTCCGAAAAATTTTCAGCTTCCTGTTGCGAGGATTTGCTCGTTTTTAGGTTACCCAAGCCGTCTGAAGTCCAAAGCCACAATTTGGCCACAGCAGTTTGCTTTTCTTTGGTTCAAGCAGGCATTACAGGTGACTTTTCCGTGCTCGAACTTCTTGCTTTCACCGCCCTCAAGGTTGGTGTTAAACTCGGCGGCGCTTGGGCGGACGGCAACCGTTATGAGGAATCGGAGTGATATCCCGAATCAAGGTAATTTCCAGTCCTGCACCTTGGAGTGCGCGGATCGCAGTTTCTCTACCTGCGCCGGGGCCACTTACCATGACCTCAATTTGCCGCATTCCTTGGTCGATGGCTCGACGCGCAGCACTTTCAGCAGCAGTTTGCGCAGCAAAGGGAGTTCCTTTTTTTGCGCCTTTGAAACCGCTAGAACCAGCACTTGCCCAAGAAATCACATCGCCGTTTTGATCGGTAATGGTGACAATGCTATTGTTGAAAGTAGACTGGATGTAAGCCATACCGTTGGGTACGTTGCGCTTTTGCTTCTTGCTTCCGGTTTTTTTGGTTGGTTGTCGCGCCATATTTGTGTAGTGAATGTAAGGTAAACCTTGCTCGGATGAGCAAGCATGAACATATTATTTATTTGCCTGGTGCTTTCTTCTTACCTGCCACTGTCTGCCTTCTACCGCGACGGGTTCTGGCATTGGTGCGAGTTCTTTGTCCTCTTACTGGTAAGCCCATCCGATGACGCCGACCTCTGTAAGTACCAATATCAATCAGGCGCTTGATGTTCATCGCTTCCCATCGGCGCAAGTCACCTTCAACTTGATAGTTGCTTTCGATTTCGGCTCTTAGGGCAGCAATATCAGCATCACTTAGTTCTTTAACGCGGGTGTCTGGGTTAACACCTGTAGTCGCTAAAATTTCTTGCGACCGAGATAAACCAATTCCATAGATATAGGTGAGACCAATCTCGACACGCTTGTCGCGTGGCAGGTCTACTCCGGCAATACGTGCCACAATGAATTTCTCCCTCTTGTTCTGGCTATTGCTGTGATAAAAATGCGGTTAAGCGCATTTTGGGCTTTGTCTGGCGTTTTTGTGTCGCATTTAGTTCTGATAATTAATCAGAACACTAGCCTTGACGTTGCTTATGCTTGGGGTTAACACAAATCACCATAACGCGACCACGGCGTTTGATCACGTTACACTTTTCGCAAATCTTTTTGACTGAGGCTCGGACTTTCATGCCTTTTGTAATTAACTCCAAATAGTGAATTATAGCATTTTTACAGAAATTAGTCAGTTAAATGACTAGGGAACACCCAACAAAGGGATTATATGGTAATATTCTCTACATAACCTTACTTCTTGCGCAGTCGATAGGTAATTCTACCTTTAGTCAGGTCGTAGGGAGTTAACTCCACTTTGACGCGATCGCCAGGTAAAATTTTGATATAATTCCGGCGGATTTTGCCGGAAATGTGTGCCAGGACATTAAAGCCATTATCCAAGTCAACGCGAAACATCGCATTGGGTAATGACTCGGTGACCGTCCCTTCCATTTCAATCAAATCTTGTTTAGACAACTTGTTTTTTCCTCAACTCAACATTCTCCTGTTCTATTGCTTGAGCTTCATTTGCAAGAGAACATACTTTACGAAATATATCAACAGTTTCTTAATATATCTTAGCTAAAGTTGCTATCTGCCCTACACAGCCAGACAGCCAAGAATTTTATCTGGGCACTTAATTGGGGATATGGGAGAAATTTCATCTAGGGATTTCTCCCGCCTACCCCTGATATATCTGCTTGCTTAAGACTTGATTACTTTTTGCAGCGCGCTTGTGACTTCTTCTGGGGATTGATTACCATTAATAGTGAGTAGCTTTTGGCGATCGCCATAATAATCAATCAAAGGTGCAGTTTCCGAGCGATAAACTTCTAGACGACGACGAATCACTTCTTCGCTATCATCCTTTCTCCCTCTAGCCAGTAACCTAGTAACCACCACATCATCGGGGACATCAAGGTTTACTACCTTTTCGCCACCTTGATGAGTTGTTTCCAGCAGTTCTCCTAAAAAAGCTGCCTGTGTTACTTTCCGAGGAAAGCCATCGAGAATCCAACCAGATTGAGCATCAGGTTGCTCTAGCCGCTCCTGTACCAAATCCTGTACTAGCTGATCGGGAACTAACTCGCCGCTATCAACATAACTTTGAGCTTTAACTCCCAAAGGGGTTTGGTCTTTCATCGCTTGTCTTAAGATGTCACCCGTAGAAATATGGGGAATCTGCAAGTGAAGAGCCAATTTTTGAGATTGTGTTCCTTTACCAGCTCCAGGTGGCCCCAAGAAGATTAATCGCGTCACTATTGTTTCACCATTCCTTCATAGCGCTGAGATATTACGTAGGTTTGGACTTGCTTCGCTGTGTCAATTGCCACACCAACTAGGATTAATAAAGATGTAGCTCCTAATCCCTTAAAGGTTGGTACTCCTAAAGCACTTTCCACAGCAGTGGGGATAATTGCCACAAAGCCCAAAAAGATTGCACCTAAAAAAGTCAGTCGATTAATTACCCGCTCGATGTACTCACTAGTTGCTTTACCAGGGCGAATTCCGGGAATACTTGAACCCATCTTCTTCAAGTTCTGGGCTACATCTACTGGGTTGACAATCAACGAAGAATAGAAATAGCTGAAGAAAACAATAGAAATTAAGTAAACCAAGGCATAAGCCCAAGGCTGAGAACCACCGGGACTGAGGTAAGTGTTAACAATTCTCGCCAAATCCGGGTTTTTCGTGAAATTAGCAATTAATAGTGGCAAACTCAGGATAGCAGCAGCAAAAATAATTGGCATTACACCACCAGAGTTGAGTCGCAGAGGTAGGTAGCTACGTTGTTCAGCCAAAACTCGCCGCCCTACTTGACGCCGTGCGGAAATAATCGGGATGCGACGAATGCCTTCCTGCACAAATACAATACCAACAATTGTCGCTAGGAAAACCAATACCAACACAATTACCCGACCGACAATTTCCCGACCGCCAACTTGCACCAAATCGATGGTATCGCCCAAAGATTTTGGCAGGGATGCCACAATATTGACAAAAATCAACAATGATGCTCCATTACCAAGACCTCTTTCAGTAATCAGTTCCGATGCCCACATGACGAACATGGAACCGGCGGTAAGAGCGATCGCCGTTTCTGCTACAAATAAGGGGCCTGGTTGTAAGGCAAACTGTTGGAGGAAAAAAGCTGAAAAAGCAGTACTTTGAATAATCGCCCAACCTACAGTGACGTAGCGAGTAATTTGCGAAATTTTCCGCCGTCCCGCTTCACCTTCATCTTTCTGTAACTTTTCTAAAGATGGGATGGCAGCCGTGAGTAATTGGATAATAATGGACGCATTAATGAAGGGCAAAATCCCTAAAGCAAAAACGCCCAAAGTCGAAAATCCGCGCCCAGAAAATATATCCAATAAACCGAATATGGCATTATTGTTTTGGAGTTGTCTGGCAAACTCAACTCTATTAATACCTGGTACAGGCAGAAAGATGCCCAGGCGAACCAAAATTAAAATACCGACAGTTACAAGCAGCCTACCTCTCAGTCCAGCTGCTTGAGCCATCTGCATAAAAGTTTCTTGAGCCGTTGGGGCTTTGTCTCGACTGATCATAGAGTGCTACCTTTATCGTGAACCAGGCGCTGGAAGCGAGTTGGCTAGCATTTTAAGTGCGCTATTGGGCTTCACTCTGTCACTTCGCAACTTCCTCCAGCTGCCTCAATTTTGCTACGAGCTTGGCCCGTGAAAGCTGCTGCCTTAACTGTGAGTGGAACGTTCAGTTCCCCGTTACCCAAAATTTTCAATGGGCCTTTTGCCGCAGTCAGGATACCTGCTGCTCTTAAGGATTCCAAGGTTACTTCTGTATTGGCAGGCAAAGAAGCTAGCTTATCTACATTAATCGTAGTGTAAATTTTCCGATTAACTTGGGGAAAACCTTTCAACTTGGGTAAGCGGCGGTACAATGGCTGCTGACCACCTTCAAAACCTGGGCGAGTACCGCTACCAGAACGGGATTTTTGCCCCCGCATCCCTAAACCAGCGCTGGCACCTTGTCCTGCGGAAATACCTCTACCTACACGCTTACGGCGTTTTTTTGAGCCTTTTTGAGGCTTGGCATCGTTGAGTCTCATGATGTAAATAGTAATTTTTTACACAAATACTCGGAAAAATTGGCTCTACTAAACAATGTAGAGATTTTCAATAGGAACACCTCGGTCTTCAGCGACTTCATTTAAGGTACGCAGGGTAGATAAGGCGTTGACTGCGGCTCTGGCATTGTTGAGTGGATTGTTGGAGCCGAGTTGTTTCGCTAGGACGTTACGCACTCCAGCTAATTCCAATACAGTCCGCACAGCACCACCAGCAATTACCCCAGTACCGGGTGCGGCTGGGCGCATAATCACCTTAGCTCCACCACCTACACCGTCAATGGGATGGGGTATAGAATTAGACTTAGTAATGGGGATGTCAATGAGATGTTTTTTCCCATCGGCTACGCCTTTTTTCACCGCGCCAATGACATCTGAGGCTTTACCTACACCCACACCAACTTGACCGCGTTCGTTACCGACGACGACGATCGCGCGGAAGCTGAGTTTTTTACCACCTTTGACGACTTTACTCACCCGGCGGATTTGAATGACTCGCTCTTGCCAGTTGGTTTCTTCTTTTTTTGCGCGGTTTGCTTTACGACGACCAGTTGCCATAATTAAATGCTCTCTGTTAGTCAATTGTCAGTTGTCAGTTGTCAGTTGTCAGTTGTGAGTCAGTGTGGTCTTGGGGGTTTCCCCCATGAACAACTTACGAACCCGAAGGGTCAGTTGTTTTTGAACAAATGACTCATGACTGATGACAAATGACTTTAGAAATCTAAACCAGCTTCACGAGCGGCATCAGCTAGTGCTTGGATGCGACCGTGGTAGAGGTTACCACCGCGATCAAAAACGACTTTGGTGATGCCTTTTTCTAGCGATCGCGCTGCGATTAATTTGCCAACTTGCACTGATGCGTCACGGTTAGCACCTGAGGCTAAACTCGATTTCAACCCTGGTTCTACAGTTGAAGCTGAAACCAAAGTATGATGCTGAGTATCATCAATTACTTGAGCGTAAATATGCTCGTTGGAGCGAAATACAGCTAGGCGTGGACGTTCTGGAGAGCCTTGAACTTTACCACGGATACGTCTATGGCGACGTGTTTTTGATTCTCTACGAGTAAGTTTCATGTTTACTTCTTACCACTCTTACCAGTCTTACCAGCTTTCCGTCTGACCACTTCACCGGCGTAGCGAATACCCTTGCCTTTATAAGGTTCTGGTTTCCGAACCGCACGAATTTTCGCTGCTGTGTTGCCTACGATTTCTTTGTCATAGCCACTGACTATGACGTTAGTTGTACCTTCCACAGCAAACTGAATGCCTTCGGGTGGTTCAATTTGTACCTGATGGCTGTAACCCATGTTTAAAACTAGGTTACGACCCTGCACTTGTGCCCGGTAACCAACACCTTGGATTTCTAAACGGCGTTGAAAACCTTGAGACACGCCCTCAACCATGTTGGCTACTAAGGTACGGCTCAAACCGTGCATTTGTCTGGCGGTACGAGAATCATCCCGACGGGTCACCAGTAATGTTTCGCCTTCTTGAGAGACTATCACTTGAGTAGGTAAATCACGAGAAAGTTCTCCTTTAGGCCCTTTGACGACAACTTTTGTGCCATCAATCGCCACTTGCACTTTGGCGGGAATAGTAATTGGACGTTTACCAATACGAGACATGACTTTATTTGTCCTTTGTCAGTTGTCAGTTGTCAGTTGTCAGTTGTCAGTTGCCAGTTGTCAATGAAGATTGACCATTGACTATTGACTATTGACTATTGACTATTGACGATTAATTACCAGACATAGCACAGTACTTCGCCACCCAAGTTCTGACGCCGCGCTTCGCGGTCGGTCATGATTCCACTGGATGTTGAAATAACGGCGATGCCGATACCACCGAGTACTCTGGGTAAATCTTTGCGATTAGAATAAACCCGCAAACCAGGCTTACTTACGCGCTTGAGGGCAGTAATTAGTGGTTGACGATTTTTACCCTTATATTTCAGGGAAATCACCAAGTTACGTTTTACGCCTTCTCCTGATTCTTCAAATTCAGCAATAAAGCCTTCATCTCGTAGTACTTTCGCAATACTACGGGTGATTTTTGTCGCAGGCACTAGTGTAGTTTGATGCCTCGCCAAATTGGCATTGCGGATGCGCGTCAGCATATCTGCAATTGTGTCGTTAGCCGCCATCGTTCCCTCTTTAGATGAACTTATTGATCGCGAAAAGGCATACCCAATTCTTTCAGTAGGGCGCGACCTTCTTCGTCGTTTTTCGCTGTGGTGATGATGGAAATATCTAGACCACGGATTTGATCGATGCTGTCGTACTCGATTTCTGGAAAAATTAGCTGTTCTCTTACACCTAGTGTGTAGTTACCGCGACCATCAAAGCTTTTGGGGCTAACGCCGCGAAAATCTCTAATTCTAGGTAGGGACAAGCTAATCAGTCTATCAAGGAAGGCATACATTCTTTCGCCTCTCAAGGTGACCATGATGCCAACAGGCATACCTTGACGAATTTTGAAGCCTGCGATCGCTTTTTTCGCTCTGGTTACTACTGGTTTTTGACCAGTAATCACCGCAATTTCGTTGAGAGACGCTTCTAATGCTTTAGCATTTTGAGCCGCTTCCCCTAAACCTCGGTTTACAGTAACTTTCACCAACTTTGGTACTTGATGAACGTTAGTATACTGAAACTGATTGGTCAGTTTGGGAACGATTGTCTCTTGGTATAAGGTTTTTAGTCTTGTTGTCGCCATAGTTTTTTCCTGTTTATCCCTGGGCTTGGTCAGGGAACCTCGAAGTTTAGATTTTAGATTTTGGATTTAAGATTGAATTTAAAATCTCATCTAAAATCGTCCCTTGGCGGATGATTATTTATCTAAAATCTCGCCAGTTTTCTTGAGCTTCCGCACTTTTTTACCTTCAGCAGTGAAGGTGTAGCATACGCGACTGGCGACATTTTGCTTAGTCGAGTAAAGCATCACGTTAGAGCTATGAATCGGGTATTCTTGGGTAACTATTCTTCCTGATTCACCCTCTTGCTGAGGCTTTACATGCTTAGTTTTAATATTGACGCCTTTGACAATAACTTTACTCAGTTGAGGTAGTGCCTTGATCACTTCACCAACTTTTCCTTTGTCTTTACCAGCAATCACTTGTACAGTGTCGCCAGTTTTGACGTGCATTTTATGAAACACCTTGGGTTGTGGCTGTTTTACCATTACAGCACCTCCGGAGCCAACGAAACAATTTTGGTGAAGTTTTTATCACGCAGTTCCCGTGCTACCGGGCCAAATACCCGTGTGCCTCTGGGGTTACCATCTTTGTTGATGATTACTGCGGCGTTATCATCAAAGCGAATGCTCATACCGCTATCTCTATTGATACTTTTGCGAGTGCGGACAATTACTGCCTCGACCACATCTGACTTTTTCACAGCCATGTTGGGTTGAGCATCTTTGACAACGGCAATAATTTTATCACCCACGCCGCCATAACGACGGTTGCCAGCGCCTAATACGCGGATGCACATTAGCTTTCGGGCACCGCTATTATCTGCGACATTCAGGTAAGTCTGGGGTTGAATCACAATTTGTCTCCCTTGTTAAGTTGTTAATTTGATAACAACTATTAAGTTGTAGCTTTAGCGTTGAGAATTTCTGTGACTTGCCAGCGCTTGGTTTTGCTCAGGGGTCTAGTTTCCTGAATGCGAACGCGATCGCCCACTTTGCACTGATTCTCTTCATCGTGAGCTTTATAGCGCCGGGTCTGAACTACAATTTTGCCGTACTTGGGGTGAGGAGCGCGGTTTTCTACGGCTACTACTACCGTTTTTTGCATTTTATCGCTCACTACCAAGCCAACTCGTTCTTTGACTGCCATAATCTCCTACTTTTGTTCTTGAGACTGTTGACTTGCTGCCCGTTTCCGTTCTCCTTCTACCGTTAGCAGTTGTGCTAGGCGATGTCGGGCATGTTTAAACTGATGGGGCTTGTCTAATTGTCTGGTCGCTTTTTGCAAGCGCAATTGAAATAGTTGTCTTTTAACAGCAACAATTTCCTCAGCCAGTTTCTCGTCAGTTAATTCTCTAGCTTCTGAGACTTTGGGAAGAGGCATAACCTACTCCTGCTCCTGTATTTCCTGTATTTGGGGGCGGACAATAAATTTGGTTTTGATTGGCAGCTTGTATGCAGCCAAACGCATGGCTTCGCGGGCGATTTCTTCAGAAACACCAGCGATTTCAAACAAAATCCGCCCTGGCTTAACTACAGCTACCCAAAATTCTGGGTTACCTTTACCAGAACCCATCCGGGTTTCTGCTGGGCGCATGGTTACGGGTTTATCAGGGAAAATCCGAATCCAAATTTGTCCACCCCGGCGAATGTAACGAGTCATGGCTCGACGGGAAGCCTCGATTTGCCTTGAGGTAATCCAAGCGGGTTCTTGAGCTTGGAGTGCAAAATCGCCAAAGTTCAGGGTACTACCACGGTGGGCTAGACCCTCCATCCGTCCGCGTTGTTGTTTGCGGAATTTAGTTCTTCTAGGACTTAACATGGTTTGTCACTTGTCATTTGTCATTTGTCATTTGTCATTTGTCATTTGTCATTACCAAGGACTAAGGACTAATGACTAATGACGATTTACCCTTCATTTGAGCGGTCTTCAAATTGTTGGCGACGGCGTTGTTGTTGACGGCGGCGAGGTTCGCGTTCCCGTTCGCGGGTAGCGGTGGGTGCTGCTTGGGTTTCTTCTTGTCCGGGGATGATTTCGCCCTTAAATACCCACACTTTGATGCCTAAAATACCGTAAACGGTTTTGGCTGTGCAGTAAGAGTAATCAATGTCAGCTCTTAAGGTGTGTAAGGGTACTCTACCTTCACGAGTCCATTCTGTACGGGCGATTTCTGCGCCGTTTAACCGACCGCTAACTTGGACTTTAATACCTTGCACACCAGCACGTTGGGCACGTTGAATAGCTTGGCGGACTACGCGACGGAAAGATACGCGGCGTTCCAATTGTTGAGCGATATATTCAGCAATCAAGTAAGCATCAGCATCGACTCGTTGAACTTCAACTACGTTGATGCGAATTTGGCGATTGCTACCCAACAGTTCTTGGAGTCCGGTACGTAAGGATTCGATACCTTGACCACCACGACCGACAACTACACCAGGTCTAGCTGTGCGGACTTCTAAGTCGATTTGGTCGGCTTTACGCTCAATTCGGACTTCTGAGATCCCGGCGTTGTTTTGCGCCAGTCTGCCCAGTTTTTGTTCTATATACTGACGGAGTTTGTGGTCTTCTTGGAGCAGTTCTGGATATTTGTCAGGAACGGCAAACCAGCGAGATTGGTGTTCTTGTGTAATACCCAGCCGAAAACCAACTGGATGAATTTTTTGTCCCACAAATGCTTCCTCTAAAATTTCTTACTTTACGCAATGTTTCGTGTCTATGAATTATTCCGCAGCAGCGCCAGCGCCTACAGCTACGGTGATATGACACGTTGGCTTGCGAATTTGGTAAGCTCGACCCTGCGCTCTGGGTTGGAATCGTTTGAGTACTGGGCCTTGGTCGGCGTATGCCTGGGTAATGATTAGCTGGGCGCGATCTAAACCAGCATTATGCTCGGCATTAGCGGCAGCGCTTCTGAGAACCTTTAAAATAGGATCGCAGGCGCGATAGGGCATAAATTCCAGGATAATCAGCGCTTCTCGGTACGATTTGCCCCGAATTTGATCGAGTACACGACGCACTTTAAAGGGAGAAATGCGGATAAAACGAGCGATCGCTTTGACTTCAGTAGTATCAGTAGCCATATTTTTTTCCTTTTGTCAATAGTCAATAGTCAATAGTCAATAGTTTTTACTTTGAACTATGGACTTTGGACTTTTGACTATCTCCCTGATTTTTTATCACTTTTGCCATGACCCCTGTAGGTACGTGTAGGGGCAAATTCTCCCAGTTTGTGTCCTACCATTTGCTCGCTGACAAACACGGGAACGTGTTGGCGACCGTTGTGAACAGCGATGGTGTGACCAACCATCAGGGGTAAAATTGTCGATGCTCTCGACCAAGTTTTAATAACTTGTTTTTCGTTTTTGGCGTTCAGCTTTTCAATTTTGCTGAGTAAGTGATCGGCTACGAAAGGACCTTTTTTTAGAGAACGACCCATAGTGCTATTTTGCTTTTAGGATTTCGGATTTTGGATGCGTGAATTTCGGATTTTGGATGACTAGGTATTTTAATTAAGCTTTAAAAGTTTTGAATGCTCATTAGTTAAACCCAATCGAAAATCCAAAATCTAAAATCTAAAATTCTAGGATTCACGACCACCGCGACCGCGTTTAGAAGATTTACGGCGACGGCGCACAATGAATTTACTGCTAGCTTTCTTAGGTTTGCGTGTTTTGGCACCCAAAGTAGGTTTACCCCAAGGAGTAACAGGCCCAGATCTCCCAATCGGCGCTCTACCTTCACCACCGCCGTGGGGATGGTCTACTGGGTTCATGACGCTACCTCTAACTTTGGGACGGCGTCCTTTCCAGCGATTGCGTCCAGCTTTACCTGCACTTAAGTTTCTGGCGTCGGTGTTACCTACTTGTCCAATGGTGGCGTAGCATTCGCGGCGAATTAAGCGTACTTCACCAGAAGGTAGCTTGAGGGTAACGTAATTACCTTCTTTGGCGACTACTTGCGCTGTCGCACCAGCAGCACGCACAATTTGACCACCTTTACCAGGTGTCATTTCCACATTATGTACACTGGTACCCAAGGGAATATTCGCTAGGGGTAAAGCATTTCCATCTTCAATAGGAGATTCTGGCCCAGCAATAATTTTGGTACCAACTTTTAAGCCGTTGGGATGAAGAATGTACCGCTTTTCGCCATCTTCATATTGCACCAAGGCAATCCGCGCGTTGCGGTTGGGATCGTATTCAATTGCTGTAACTGTAGCGACAATATTTCTTTTATCTCTTTTAAAATCGATAATCCGATACAGTCTTTTGTGTCCGCCACCCCGACGACGGCTGGTAATCCGGCCTTGGTTGTTCCGTCCTTTAGCACGATGTACGTACTTAGTCAGGGATTTTTCTGGCTCGGTTTTGGTGATTTCCGCAAAGTCAGAGATTGTAACTTGGCGAGTACTAGGGGTATAGGGGCGATAAGAACGAGTACCCATCTTTGTTTTAGACCTCTGGGAATAGAACTTGTCTAACCTTCTCTACATCCCCAGCTGCGATAGTAACAACCGCTTTCTTGTATTGGGGCTTGTAACCAATAAATTTACCCACGCGCTTCTTTTTTCTTGGTGGGTTACAAGTATTGACTTTGACAACCTTGACCTGAAATAAGTCTTCGATGGCAGCTTTAATTTCTGGTTTGGTAGCCTTGGGAGTTACTTCAAATGTATATTTGTTTAACTCCATGAGGATGGTCGCCTTTTCTGTAACAATGGGGCGACGAATTAAGTCAGCTAGGTTGCGGGGGTCGAAGTTAGGCACTGTAGACCTCCTGAATTTTTGCAAGGGCTGATGCTGTAACGACTATTTTGTCTGCGTGCAGTAAATCGAAAACGTTTAACTGGTCTGCTGGAATTAGCTTTAAATTTTCGACGTTGCGGGCGGATAAATTCACGTTTTCCGCAATGTCAGACAAAATTAACAGTGTCTTATTTTCTGGTGCAGCTCCCCAACGCGCTAGTGCTGCGACTAATTCTTTCGTTTTGGGGCGGGATAGCTGTTCGCTAAATTCTTCTACAACAATCAAATCGTCCACACGGCTCACAAATGCTGTGCGCAGTGCTAAACGCCGCTCTTTGCGGTTCATTTTTAAATCATAATCTCTGGGTTTGGGGCCAAAGATTACACCACCACCACGCCACAGGGGTGAACGAATAGACCCTGCACGGGCACGACCTGTACCTTTTTGCCGCCAAGGTTTGCGGCCACCACCTCTAACTTCAGAGCGGGTTTTTGTACTAGCGTTTCCTTGACGAGCGTTGGTTTGTTGTCTCACCAAGGCTCTGTGGACAATATGGGCTGCTGTTTCTTCTTTGGCAACCCGCAACTCAAACGAAGTCTCTCCGACTTGTTCTCCTTGCCAATTTTTAACTATAGTCTCAACCATCTTTGTCACTTGTCCTTTGTCATTTGTCCTTTGTCATTTGTCCTTGTCACTTGTCCTTAGCCAATGACTAATGACTAATGACTAACAACTAATGACTCTTGACTACTTACCAACTTTCTTGGCAGGTACGATATTTACCAGCGCACCTGGTTTACCAGGAATAGCTCCCTTGATTAGCAGTAAATTGCGCTCTGCATCCACTCGTACTACAGTCAATTTGCGGATTGTGACGCGACTACCACCTAAACGTCCTGCCATCCGTTTACCGGGATAAACACGACCTGGGGTGGTACCTGCACCAATGGAACCGGGTGCTCTATGGTTTTTGGAACCATGTGACATGGGCCCGCGACCAAAGTTGTTGCGCTTTTGGTTGCCTGCAAAACCGCGACCGATACTTGTACCGATTACATCTACAATTTGACCTGCACTAAAAATATCTGCTTTAATTTCTTGACCTAAAGCATAATCGCTGGCAGTATCTGTGCGATACTCGTTCAAATGGCGCAACGCTGGGGCAGATGATTTTGCTAAGTGCCCTAACAAAGGTTTGTTTAGCGCTTTGGGTTTAACTTCACCAAAACCAACTTGAATGGACGAATAACCATCAGTTTGTTTGGTTTTTACTTGGGTAACAGTGCATGGGCCCGCTTGGACGACAGTAACAGGAATTGCTACTCCTGCTTCGTCAAATATTTGGGTCATGCCCAGCTTGGTGCCGAGAATACCTACAGACACAGTAACTGGTTCTCCTTATCTACTTGCTAACCTTGGCATCGGACTCTAAAAGACAGGCTTTTTGTCCACCGATAAATTTAGAGCCGTGTTGGAGGCTCCAAGTTTTCCGGGACACAAAAAACTATGTCCTTACTGTTTGGTGAATCCGTTTACTTTCACTCACCAGTTCACCAGAACAGCCATAAGCACCTTCTTTATCAGAAGGGTTAACTTCTGGAATTAAGGCAAGGCTTGAGGGCTTTGCACTTTGTGCAGCAATGCTTTTATCCAAGCAATTGCTTAGGCACTTTCTGGAGGCAGGCGCTAAAACCGGGCTGGCCGACATTTAGCGACAGCCGTGCTGTAGTGGGACTTAAGCAGCTTCTTGCCACTCAGTATCCTTTAACTAAGGCTGATGTAATGCGACCAAACCAACACTACTGCTTAGTTTCTACTCCGACTAAAATACCTTAAACTATTGTTCAAGGTTTTGCCTACTTTTTCAGGACTACAGGAGTGAATGTAGCCTGGAACTTAGGGTTGGCTTGAATTTTCCAGCCATAAGTTCTATATTTGACCCGAAAGCTTTTTTAGTTTACCAGTCTCCGATCGCTCTACGCTAGCTTTTTGCAAATTTGCTATCAAGTCATTAACCCTTGATGCTTACACTAGCTCAGAATGCCAATAAGAGGGCAGCCTAATTTGCGTATTTGGTCACAATCTAACAATATATATGATTTATTTAGATTTGTCTATAAAGTTTTTGGGCATGGGGCATGGGGCATGGGGCATTGGGCATGGGGCATTGGGCATGGGGAAGACGAGAATAGGTAATAATTATCTTTTCCCTTTGTCTCTCATTCCGGTGCTGTCTAGAGAAAGCAAGTTGGTGATGAAGCGATATTGCCGGATGAATTGACAGCAAGTAATCCTAATCTAGATCATAAATTAATTGTTGAGCCTAATTGAACGGTTCACGATAAATAATAGAGATATCTAAAGTGAGATAGAACGAAATATCTATGGCACTACTTACCACTGGCAACGCTTTTATTCGCGAACTAGAAAAAGTTGGTTCTCTTGGTGTTTATGTACCTCCAGAAGGGGGTTATGAAGGTCGGTATCGCCGCCGACTGCGTGCAATCGGCTACGAAACTCTCCACATTAGTGCTAAGGGGCTAGGGGATTTGGCTGCCTATCTCACCGGAGTTCATGGAGTCAGACCACCTCATTTGGGTAAAAAAAGTACTGGTAGTGGTGCGGCAGTAGGTAATGTATACTATTTGCCACCTCTAGTCGGTTCCCACTTAGAACAGTTACCACCAAAGTCCAAAGGACTGGTGTTGTGGATTATTGAGGGGCATATTCTTTCCAATCAGGAAATTGATTACTTAACAGCACTACCACGATTAGAACCAAAAGTCAAGGTAGTAATTGAACGAGGTGGCGATCGCGCTTTTCGTTGGACACCTCTCAAAGATACTTACTCTGGTAGTTATCAGGCTGTGTAATTAACCGCAATTGGGCGATCGCATCTGCAAACAATTAGATTAGCTGGCGATCGCCCAATTTTTTGTTGCAAAACTCAAAAAAATTTTACTAAACCACTAATTCAGACATTTTATCTTCTTTCAAGACTTGATTTTCTAAAAGCTTGCCCAAAGATGTAAAGCAAAAATCTTGTAGCAATCGCCGCAGTTTCGTCTTTGTTGAGTGGAGATTAATGTTGTGTGTAAGACGTTCTTTCCAATGTAGTGATAGCGGTGGATGATCGGGATCTAGTTCCCAAGGATGAGTGTAAAAGACGACATTCTTTCCTTCACGTTCTGCCGCCAGAAAGTTATTTTTTGTTAGTATATAGGGATAAAGGCGAAAATAAGCCCCGCCACTGATGGGTATATTTTGTCCTATAACCTGCCGAACCGAAAGCGGTATTTCATAAATTGAACCAGTGGATGTGTCAATCTGTTGTAGTTGTGGCTCAAAATCTGGTATTCCGTAGCGCCAATTTTTTACAGGAAAAATACTGGAGTCATATCGAAATCCCAATTCAGCCAGGATATCTAGCGCCCACAAAGATTTACGTACGATTGAGAAATATGGCGCACGATATGCAACAACTGACTTACCTGTCAAGTCAGCAAGTATGTTCTGGGCACGTTGAGTATCACTTCTAAACTTTTGAGGTGACATATTGTATATAAACTCGTGTAATAAGCCATGACAGCCAATTTCGTGACCAGCTTCAGCTACTTGCTTAACAAGATGTGGGTTATCTAATGCTGCTTGACCTAGCCAAAAAAAAGTTCCTTTAACTTCAAATTCTGCCAAGAGTTCTAATAAAGTACCTAAACCATAATGCAGACGACGTTCTGCACAGACTTTCATGTCTTCGTCAGTTGTACCGTGATACCAGTCTTCAACATCTACTGTGAAGGCATGTTGCTGTCGTTGACTTACTTTTGCCATTTGTAAAAATGGTATCATGTTTACACCAATATCATAAAATTTGCCTAAATTCTCTTATTATTTTGTATTAAATAATAATCAGAGGTATCGAGGTATGTTTTAATTCTTTTTAGCTGAGATTAGATTTGGTAATTTTCCTATTATTCATCAGCTAAAATAGTGATTTTTATCTAAAAAATATTGTTCCAGATGGCGTAAATCAAGGAGAAATTCGCACTCATTTACCTAAAAAGCTGGGGCAGGTAATAATGCAAGTATCAGTATTAATTTGAGAATTTGACGCGCAAACATAACTATAAATCTAGGGCTATGCCTAAAATTTCTATACCATAGGCGACGAGGTTCTAAACACAATCGAAAGAGCCACTCTAATCCTATGTTTTGCATCCAACATGGTACTTGAGGTTTAGTACCAGCAAGCATATCGAATGCTCCTCCTATTCCTAACATGACGGCAGGAATTTGATTTTTATGTTGAGCTATCCAGCGTTCTTGTTTAGGACATCCTAATCCTACAAAAAGAATTTGTACTCCAGTTGATTTAATCTCTCGAATGACATCATCTTTCTCTTGTGGGGTTAGAGAACGAAAAGGCGGTGAGTAAGCATAAGCGATATTTATATCTGGGTAATTCTGTTTCATTTTTGTGACTAAAGCGCTGAGAACATTTTTACTGCTCCCATAGAAACCCACCGATATTCTGCTTAATGCTGCAGCTTTCAAGATTTGAAGAGTCAGTTCTCTGCCACAAACCTGCTGCTGGTTGGTAGCTCCCAATGCTTGTAAACTCCAGCTTAATGGTTTACCATCGGGAGTCACTATATCTGCTGCATTTACAATTTGCCGGAATTCAGCAGAGTCATATGCTTCCATGACCATATGTACATTTGCTAAGAAGACATAGCTTGACTTCCTAGCTTTAGCAAATTTAATGACTTGTCTAGTTGCATCTTTATAGTTGATAACATTGACTTTCATGCCCAGGATGTAGTGCTGTTTAAGTGCAACGTTTTCCTGTATCATTGTCATCCTTATTCCCAGATTTTTTGGTGTTACTTTTTGCACTCACCCTTGATAATAAGCAAGCTTATTAAGGGGTGAGACTTGAATTAAGCACCGAGATTAACTATTGGAGTATTTGAAATTGTTGAGATAAAAATTATGGACTGTATCAGCACAGATGACGATGGCTGAACTCTGATTTACTAGCTGGTAGATACTTTGTCTATTGCCTTACTTAGGTATAATTAGATAACATTTCCATAAAAACAACTCTTTTTAAAAAAATTTACTAATAATTTATAATTATTACTTTCCTTACATAAAGAAAAAATATCCTAAATGTAGATATGGCAATGCTTCTACACATTAACAATGTGAGTAGTAATATAAAGATTACATGAATTTTTCTACTTCAAGAGAATTATTCTTGGATATATAAGGATATTTCAATGGCTTATTGACTATCAGCAAGTCCTAACTTATGTCTCAGATATGACATCAATCTCTATCAGCATTTCTATAGTGCTGATGCGAAAACCACAAGATGCAAATAATTTACGTGCGGCTTCGTTGATGGCTGCGGTGTCTAATCTAATTTGTTTCACCCCCATTTGCTCAAAGCGTTCCACAGCTTGCATCACCATCTGTTTTGCTACTCCTTTTTGGCGGTATTCTGGCTCAACCCATAGATCGTGGATAAAAGCGTATTCTTGTAACCGATAAATTGGGATTTCGCGTTCAACTGTCGCTACTAAAAACGCTACTAAGTTCTCTGCATCTTCAGTTACTAAAAATACACTACGCTCGCTATTTGCTAATCGTCCTAACCAGTTTTGATAACGCTGTTCTGGATTGGGCAAAAATCCGTATTTGGCTGAGTCCCAAGCATCATGCAAAGCACAAATCTTTGCAACCATAGGTAAAACTTTGGGGACATCGGCTGGTGTCGCATTGCGAATTTGCATAAGCTTCAGGGTTGGGATGGAAGATGATGTTTGAATTGTAGCGAATGGATACGCAAGATTAATTTGTATAAAGTTCTCGCCTGATTTCCGATGCTGAGAAATTGAGTTTGTAACAAAAACTGTAACAACGGCATTATTTACCCATTTCACCGTCTAGATTGATGAAAAATCTGCGAGGAATCCCGGAGTAGACGGGTAATGGTGTTAAATGATATCCGAGATTATCAAATTCTGTTTTTGTCGTTGTTCCTTGTTTTGGGAATTGGGACTAGGGATTGGACGCTGCGTCCAGAGTTAATTGCAGTTGCGATCGCAACTTGTCTATTAACTCAATGGATTTTGTCATCGCTAATTAGCCAAGAACACAAGCTGAATCTTCGTAGCGCCCTAATTACCTCCTTAGGACTCAGCTTACTGTTGCGGGCGGATCATTGGACAACAATGGCTTTAGCCGCAGCAAGTGCGATCGCAAGTAAGTTTCTCTTTCAAGTCGGAAATAAACATTTCTTCAATCCGGCGAATTTTGGCATTATTACCGCTTTATTACTCACCTCTGACGCTTGGGTTTCTCCCGGACAGTGGGGTGAGGACTGGTGGTATGGGCTGTTATTTGTGGGGACTGGGGGGATGATTTTGCAACGAGTTGGTCGTTGGGATACTACAGCCGCTTTTTTGGGTTCCTACGCCATGCTAGAGGCGATGCGTAATGTCTGGCTGGGCTGGACTTGGGATGTTTATCTGCATCGGTTGATGAGTGGATCTTTGCTGTTATTTGCCCTATTTATGGTCACCGATCCTCGGTCAATTCCTAATGCCAGAATTGGGCGTATACTGTGGGCAGTCTGCATTGCTCTATTCACTTTTATACTGCGCAATTACTTCTTTATTTCCAGCGCAGTTTTTTGGGCATTATTTATCCTAGCGCCATTAACGCTGCTATTCGATGCTTTTTTCTCCGCACCAGAATATTCTTGGCTAAGTAAAGAAGATAACATTAGTCCTGAAAATTCTCCTGTCCCTAGTCCCTAATTTTTTGAACAAAATCGAGAAATAAATGAAACCTTTAAGATTCTTCATCCCCATAGTGATGGCGTTGGTAGCTGTGCTGTGTTTTGCGCCGACAGCATGGGCATTTTGCGGATTTTATGTGTCTAAAGCTGATGCCAAATTATATAACAAAGCTTCTCAAGTAGTAATTGCGCGAGATGGCGATCGCACTGTGCTGACAATGGCGAATGATTTTCAAGGGGAAGTCAAAGATTTTGCGATCGTTGTTCCCGTACCAACTGTTTTGAAAAAAGAGCAAGTTCGCGTTGCTGAACCCAAGATTATTGAACGTCTTGACGCTTTTAGCGCACCCCGCTTAGTAGAATATTTCGATTCAGATCCCTGCGCTCGACTTGATGAGGAAAGAATGCAAGCGGTACCTGCACCAGCAGCCAGAAGTGAAGGCGGAGCTAGCAGAGCAAGTGCTGACAATTTGGGTGTTACTGTCGAGGCGCGTTTCAACGTTGGCGAATATGACATTGTGATTCTTAGCGCTAAAGAATCGGGTGGATTGGAAACCTGGCTGCGTCAAAACGGTTACAAAATTCCTCAAGGTGCAAAAGATTTACTCAAGCCATATATCCGTTCGGCGATGAAATTCTTTGTTGCAAAAGTCAATCTTGATAAATTTGAAGACTCTGGTTATCAGTTTTTGCGCCCAATACAAATTTCCTATAAATCGCCAAAGTTCATGTTACCCATCCGCTTAGGTATGGTTAATGCTGCTAGCGAACAGGATGTGATTGTTTATATCCTATCGCCCAAAGGACAAGCGGAAACTACCAATTACCGGACAGTAAAAATCCCTTCTGATGCCAATATTCCCCTGTATGTCAAAGAGGAATTTGGCGAATTCTATAAGTCTATGTTCCAAACAGCCTACAATAAAGAAGACCGCAAAGTTGCTTTCTTGGAATATGCCTGGGATATGAGCAGTTGCGATCCTTGTTCTGCTGAACCTTTATCGCCAGAAGAATTAAAGCAAGCTGGTGTATTTTGGCTAGATGGGGATTCTAGTGATGACTTTCCCGCATCCCGTCGCAGTGTCCGTCCTCCAGTTTATAACAGTGGTGTTTTCATCAGTCGCTTACATATTCGCTATACGCGCAACAAGTTTCCTGAAGATCCAATGTTCCAAGAAACTTCTAATCGCGAATCTTTCCAGGGACGTTATATTTTACAACATCCGTTTTTAGGTGAGGTCAAATGTCCTGCTGGAAGAGAATATAAACAGTCTTTACCTAAACGCTTTGAACAAGAAGCGCAAACTTTAGCCAAGCTAACCAACTGGAATATTCAAGATATTCGCCGCAAGATGAAGTTAACTGTAGGCGAAATTACAAATTCTTGGTGGAAACAATTCTTTTCTTGGTTGGGTTTATAGATATATAACAGTTAAGTAATTGGGCTGGAGATTCCATAATTTCAACGCTTTTGCAAGACGTGGGGACAGTTTATTTAACAAACTCTCTACGTCTTTCCTCTGACTATCAATCAAAATTCTTATTTTCCCAATGAACCATCAGAATTAATATCACGACAAAGGGTAATTCTTTAGTACATTGTTATACGCCATACTGTGCTATTCTTGCTTTTTAAACCCAGATTAGTATGCTTAAATTGGATGAAGAGCTACGCCACTTAGTTACCCAAGCCTGTAAAAATCCACCTGGAAGTTTACAGCGTCAAAAGTTGCTTACACAAATCATTCGCCTGACTGCAAACAAACTCTGGAAGGAAACTACTTCTTATTATCAAGACGCTCTCCAACAAACTTGGTTATATTTTTGTCGTAATATTTGTGAAGCTAACACAGGGCAAGCTTACGATCCTAACTATGGAAGTGTTGTAACTTGGTTGAATGCATATTTAAAACGCCGATTACAAGACTTTTATATCAACCAACAACGAGAACAAATTATTAAGGTTCCTTTAAAAGTACTTCAGTCTGGTTCAGGCGATCGCAGTGAGATAATTGATCCTGTCGAAAACCTCGCTGCTACCCCTGAAGCACCGCCAATTTTAGAAAATGTCAGAATATGGGTAAAAGCGGATACTACGGGAGATTTACGGGCTACTTGTGTGAAAGGCCGTCCCGATGTGAATTGTCAAATATTAATTTTGAAACGCCTACCCCCAGAAGCTAGCTGGAAGGAATTATCTGAGCAATTTGGCTTACCTATCCCGACTTTAAGCAGCTTTTATCAACGCCAATGTTTGCCAAGATTACGTAAATTTGCTGAAGTTGAAGGTTATTTATGAGTTAATTAAAGGTAAGCGATCGCTTATTCTTATTTCTCTATAAAATACCTAATTTTGTATCATTAGCAAAAGACGATCCTTTGCTGCTAGCTGTATCAGAATATGTCTCTATTTGAGCAATCAATTTATCTCTTAGGACTTCTATAATCTGCGTTGAGTTTTGCTAGCGTGGTGATATAGGTTGCTCGTTCTCAGCAATTAGCTAGGCGGAAAGGATTTTAATATGGCGAATTTAAAACTACGTCGCTCAGAAAATGTTCACGGCGATTTTTATGTAGATAATACTTGTATAGATTGTGATACCTGTCGCTGGATGGCTCCGGAAGTATTTCGTAGTATTGACGAACAGTCAGCAGTTTATCATCAACCAACAAATTCTACTGAAAGATTAGCAGCACTACAAGCACTTTTATCTTGTCCTACTAATTCTATTGGTACAGTTGAAAAACCAGAAGATATCAAAATTGCGCAAGAAACTCTGCCAATATTAATAGCAGAAAATGTTTACCATTGTGGCTATCACTCGGAAAAATCTTTTGCTGCTGCTAGCTATTTTATTCAACATCCAGCAGGGAATATTTTAGTAGATTCTCCCAGTTTTTCAGCGCCTTTAGTCAAGCGTTTAGAAGAGATGGGGGGAATTGCTTATATGTATCTCACCCACAGAGATGATATTGCAGATCATCAAAAGTTTGCCGAACATTTTCATTGTCAGCGCATTCTTCATACTGATGATATTACTGCGGGTACTCGCAATGTGGAAATCCAACTGACTGGTGGGGAACCATTTGCTTTAACTGCAGATGTATTAATTATCCCAGTTCCCGGTCATTCCCAAGGGCACACTGTTTTACTTTATCAAAATAAGTTTCTCTTTACTGGCGATCATCTCGCTTGGTCAAATAACTTACAACAATTGGTTGCGTTCCGCGATTTCTGTTGGTATTCTTGGTCGGAACAGATTAAATCCATGAGTAAGTTAGCTGATTACTCATTTGAGTGGGTACTACCCGGTCATGGTCGAAGATTTCATGCTGATGTTGATACCATGCACCAAGAAATGAAAAATTGTATTGAATGGATGAAAGCTGTTTAGAGATTTTAGTCAGTATGCATTGATGAATAAAACTGCCCTTAGTTCATCTAGAACAAAGCTCGGTGACAAATTAACTACTCAAGTCTTGACTAGAAAATATTCAGTTGTGGATAAAAATTGAAAAAGGAGAGCCACTTGGGCAGCTCTCCAGATCATCAGGGTGCATCTATATATCAGATTATAACACATTTGCTATGAGGGGCAAGACCCCTTAGTTAAAAAATATAAAAAAATGATTAATCTTTTTTTGCTGTTGTATCGCCAATAAAAAAAGAGAGCTACTTAAGCAGCTCTCCAGGTCATCAGGGTGCATCTACGTAGCATATCATAGCATTTTAAGCATGAGGGTCAATACCCATCGATCAGCTATTTTTGTGCAAAGATATGATGAAGTTTTATGGAAGCTTTAAAAAAGAGAGAGCTACTTGGGCAGCTCTCCAGATCATCAGGGTGCATCTATATATCAGATTATAGCACGTTTGCAGTGAGGGGCAAGACCCCCTATTAAAAATTTTGAGATATTTTTGTCTAAGTTGCTGGAGTTTAGAAAAAGAGGAGCCATTTAAACAGCTTTCCAGACTATCATGCTGTATTCAATTAACAGAGTATAGCACTTTGGGATTGAGGGGTATAACCCATCTTTGCATTAATCAGAGACGCGATGAATCGCGTCTGTACAATTTTTATTGTTAAGGGGTAAAAATCCCCTGGTGGTTAAACAGGGGATGAGGGAAAAATCATTGATTGAATTGGGGTTAAGAATTGAGTTTCTTTTCTACCAATTCATTTGTGAGCTTGGGATCGGCGCGTTTTTCGGTTTTTTTGAGGACTTGTCCAACAAAGAAGCCTTTGAGGTTGGTGTTACCGTTGCGATATTTTTCGAGTTCTTTGGGATTGGCGGCGATGACTTCATCTACGATTGGTTCTAAAATAGCAGGATCGCTGATGAGTTCTTGTCCGGCGAAAGCTTTTTCAGGAGATACGCCTTTAAGCAAGTCTGGTAACTTTTGTTTGGCTTGGGCGTTACTGATTTTACCTTGTTCAATCCGCAAAATCACATCAGCTAAATTTTGGGGAGTTAAACCAATTTCGCTGATGGTGAGTTTTTGCTTGTTGAGGTAGGCTGCAATATCTTGGGTAATCCAGTTAGCAGCAGCTTTAGGACTTGCGCCAGATGCGATCGCGGCTTCAAAATAGTTAGCAACAGGCTTATCTTCTGTCAAAACTCCGGTATCGTAGGCAGAAAGCCCTAATTCACTTTCGTAACGATGGCGTTTTTGGGCGGGGAGTTCGGGAAGTTCGCTGCGCCAGTTTTCTAATTGTGCTGGGGAAACTTCAATTGGTGCTAAATCTGGTTCGGGGAAATAGCGATAATCGCTAGAACCTTCTTTTGTCCGCATACTAATTGTACGTTGCGAACCTTCTTCCCACAGCCGAGTTTCTTGAATAATGCGATCGCCTGCTTCTGTGGCTGCGATTTGGCGTTCAATCTCATATTCAATCGCCTTTTGGATGGCGTTGAATGAGTTCATGTTTTTAATTTCTACTTTTGTGCCAAATTCTTTTTGTCCTACAGGACGAATAGAGATGTTGACATCGCAACGTAAAGATCCTTCTTGCATGTTGCCATCACTAACGCCAAGATAGCGTACAATGCGCCGCAATTCTTGGGCATAAGCAGCAGCTTCTTGTCCAGAACGCAGATCTGGTTCGGAAACGATTTCAACTAATGGTACACCTGCGCGATTGTAATCTACTAGAGAATAACTAGAGCCGGAAAGCCTTTCGCTACCTGCGTGGACTAATTTACCTGCATCTTCTTCCATGTGCAATCGGGTAATCCCAATGCGTTTGCGAACAGGATTGCCATCAGCATCTACCAATTCAATTTCTAACCAACCATGTTCGGCGATTGGTAAGTCATATTGTGATATTTGGTAATTTTTGGGTAAGTCAGGATAAAAATACTGTTTACGGTCAAATTTGCTATATTTAGCGATTTGACAATTGAGTGCCAAACCTGCTTTTACGGCATATTCGAGTACTTTTTGGTTGAGAACTGGTAATACTCCAGGTAAACCCATACATACTGGATCGATGTTAGTATTGGGGTCACCACCGAATGCTGTCGAACTGGTAGAAAAAATCTTGGTATTTGTACTCAGCTGACAATGGGTTTCTAGACCAATAATCGCTTCGTACTCGGTTTTTACAGTTGTAGCAGAAGTCATAAAATCAAAAATCGGGCATAATCCTTCTTAAGGGTACTATTGTAACTGCCCTAGAAGTTGCGTTGAAGTCTTAAATAGTGTTGATTGCTGAGTTTGTGAGATAGGGATTGCCGACTATACAGGTATGCGATCGCGATTATGAGGCGCATCAAAATCAATCAACGGCCCTTTTGGTACAATCCTAGTGGGGTTTACCTTGGGATGACTGCGGTAATAATGCCGTTTGATATGGTCTAAATTACAAGTTTCTTTAACTCCCGGTACTTGGTAAAGTTCTTTGAGATAATTCCACAGATTAGGATAATCAACAATTCGCCGGATGTTGCATTTGAAATGGACGTAATAAACGGGATCGAAGCGAAATAAGGTAGTAAACATACACCAATCTGCTTCGGTAATTTGATTACCGCAGAGATAGCGTTGTCGATCTAAAACTTGTTCCCAACTATCCAGCGCAGCAAATAATTCTGTAACAGCTTCATCATAAGCTGATTGACTAGTAGCAAATCCTGCGCGATACACACCGTTATTAATTGGTTTATAAATTGCGTCAATCGTCTCGTCAATTAGTTGCTGTAATTCAGTGGGATAGAAATTAACATTTGTTTTCGCAAAATCATTAAATTCTGTATCCAACATGCGAATGATTTCGCGAGATTCATTATTAACAATTGTCTGTTGTTGAATATCCCATAAAACGGGTACAGTTACCCGTCCGCTATAGTTAGGTTCAGCCTTGAGATAAATTTGCCATAGATATTGAGTCCCGTTAACTGTATCGGGAATTGCGCCGAGTTCATTGGTAAATTCCCAACTATTTTCATCGATTACCGCCCCAACTACAGATAAACCAATTACATCAGTCAGCCCTTTTAACTGACGCATAATTGCAGTTCGACAAGCCCAAGGACAAGCCCAGGAAATATACAGATGATAGCGTCCAGGTTCAGCTTTAAATCCACTAGAGCCATCAGCTGTAATCTTATGGCGGAAAGTGGTGGAGGGACGAATAAATCTACCTTGAGAATCTTCTTGATCCCGTTCCGATATCCACTTTCCATCTTTGAGGATTCCCAAACCCATAATTATCTCCTTGGTTAGAGACGCGATGAATCGCGTCTGTACAATTGTCAGTTGTCAGTTGTCAGTTGTCAGTTGTCAGTTGTCATTTATTATTGGACTATTGACTATTGACTATTGACTATTGACTGTGGACTATTGACTATTCCGCATTGAGAATTTTTGGTACTTTGAAAAAGTCTCCTTCCTGTTCCGGCGCACCTTGGAGGATGGCTTCGCGGTCAGGATAGGGTTTTAATTCATCTTCGCGGGTAACATTGCTGACATCTATCGCCCTGGTTGTGGGCGGTACATCACTTACATCTAGTTCATTTAACTGTTCGATGTAATCGAGAATACTGCCTAGTTGAGTGGTAAATTGCTCTTCTTCTTCTGGTGTTAGTTCTAACCTAGCAAGAAGGGCTACTTTATGGACTAGTTCGCGGTCAATCATTGTGAATAAGAGTCATTGGTCATTGGTCAATTGTCATTAGTCAATGGTCAATGGTCAATAGTTAGTTGACTTTGGACTATTGACTATTGACTTTGGACTATTGACTAAAAGAATACGTCAATTTGCATTCTGCCAGTGGTTTTTAACCAGTTTTGGGCTTCAATATAGTTGTTGGGAGCCATGCGAATTGCTCTAATCCAGTAATCGGCGGCTTGGTCAAACATAGCTTCACCACCGTCATGATCCCCAGTTTCTTTAAGTTTTTCGCCTTTGTAGTGATAAATCACGGCGACGTTGTTTAAGGCTTGGGGTAAACGGGGGTTTAATTCTATTGCTTGGTGGTAAAGTTCTAAAGCTTTGTCATGATCCCCGTTGCTGGCATAGATTAATCCCATATTGTAGAGGATATAACCGCGATCGTTAGGATCTTCCTCTAATGTCAGGGCTTCTTCGTAATATTCTAAAGCTTCAGCATATTCGCCTTCTGCCTGGGCTGACATGCCATCTCGGTAATAAACAAAGGCTTCCTTAGCTTTTCTGTTGGTTGGCAGAATCTTGAGAATGATATCTGCCATGACTGTAAAAGATTTGTCAATAAAATTATCGTTTTTCTGGGTTCTTGGCATATTTGCTTCTGTGGGGTTGCAGCTATTGGCTTAAAAGATGTTCAAAGGGGAGTTTGTTTAGCCGTGGTTATTTTGTGGGTATAGGCGGAACTTCCTTATTGTCCCTCTTTAGTCAAACGGATGAAAGGGGAGAGCCGCAAATTGTATTAATTTGGTAAATTAGCGATCGCTATATCGCTACACTTAATACCTAATTTTACTGATTTGTCAGGGATTGTTCTCACTGATTGGCAGAATGCACTCTGGGGTATTATGCTGGGGTTTATTGACCAAAGTGCTAACTGGATAGCTGCTCATAGCTGCGGCTGGATAGGGACGCAATAGCGGCTGTAAGACTTCCGGCTTTTGCTGTTGGGGATCTAACCACAGATTGTAATCTTCCTGTGCCAAAATTACTGGCATTCGGTCATGGATTTGTTGTAGCACTTCGTTAGCGGCTGTAGTCAAAATTGTACAAGAGTTTATTTCCTCACCTTCAGGAGATTGCCATTTCTCCCACAAACCAGCAAAAGCAAATGGTTGACCATTTTGCAAGCGAAAATAAAAAGGTTGCTTTTTACCCTGTTTTTGATGCCATTCATAAAAGCCATCAGCCAAAACTAAGCAGCGTCTGTGCTTAAAAGCTGAACGAAAAGAAGGTTTTTCTGCCACAGTTTCAGCTCTAGCATTAATCAATTTTGCTCCTATTCCTGGGTCTTTCGCCCATGAGGGGATTAACCCCCAACGTAACTGCTGAAATTGTCGCTTGTCACTCTCAGATTTTTGTACTACTGTCGCCACCATTTGCGTAGGTGCAACGTTATATTGCGCCGTCAAGTCGGGTACTGCTTCTAGTTCAAAAGCTTGAGCTAGGGTGGCTGCTGTCTGGTTTAAGGTAAATCTTCCACACATATTTTTATTTGTGACCACAGATTAAAATCACACATCTAAAATAATGATAAATAATTAATATTTTTTTTATTTCTTCAGATAATTCTACTTCACAGTCAGATACTGAATATAAATCAGAAAATATCCGGTTTTTTGAAAATCATTTGGTAAGATATTGTATTTTAAACCCCACATTCTGCACATATTCCCTATTATATTTTTGGCATGGAAATATTACGGCTGTACGATTTTTTACCTTCAGGTAATGGCTACAAGATACGTCTTCTATTGACACAAATTGGAATGCCATTTGAGAGAATAGAAGTTAATATCACCAAAGGCGAGACTCGAACACCCGAATTTTTGAGTAAAAATCCTCACGGTAAAATTCCCCTTTTGGAGATTGAGCCTGGAAAATACTTATCAGAATCAAATGCCATTTTGGTGTATTTAAGTGAAGGCACAGAATTTCTACCTTATGACAGATTTCTCCGCGCTCAAGTGATGCAATGGTTATTTTTTGAGCAATCTAGTCACGAGCCTTTTATTGCGACATCGAGATATTTAATCTCTATTTTAGGTAAAGCTGAAGAATATCAAGAAGCTATCAAACAAAGGCGCGAACCGGGTTATGCTGCATTAAAACTGATGGAAAAACATTTAAGCGCTAATCAGTTTTTTGTTGGCGAACGCTACACTATTGCTGATATTGCATTGTTTGCTTATACCCATGTTGCCGATGAAGGTGGATTTGATTTGACACAATTTTCAGCGATTCAAGCTTGGATAGAACGGGTCAAATCTCAATCAGGATATATAAGTATTAACCAAGAATGATCGCATGATGATTATCAAAAGTTATTAGTTAATAGTTATCAGCTTTACCCTGATAGCTGTTAACTAACTCCTAAATACTGAGTTAAGTAGGTCGGCGTAACGAAAATACTGGCAAGGGCTGTCATTAGTCATTAGTCATTTGTCATTGGTAAGGGTTTTAAGTCTAATTACGTGTCGTAATGTAGTTTGATTGATTTATACATACTGAGTTAATACTAAATATCGGTGTCGATTTCTACCAATTTTTGACGAGAAGATGCGCCCAGTTTAATTGTAATGTGAGATTTGGGGACATTAAATTTTTCTGCTAGTAGTTTAATTAACTCTTCATTAGCTTTACCATCTACTGGCGGGGATTTTAAATGTACATTTAGACTACCATCGGTTTGTTCTGCAATTTTTTGCTGTTTAGAATTAGGTTTCACTTTAACTTTTTTCTGCATTTTTAATTATTGGGATGTAATTTAGGCATAACTAAGCTCAAGCATAACTCAATAGTTAATCAATATGGACAAGGGAAGGCAAGGGAAGGAGGATTGCTCTGTTTGTTGGTGAGATTGGCGAACCTATCAGCAAAAACCGGATTTGAGGGATAGTTGCGTAATTTTTATATTTGACCTCCTCTCCCGCTACACCGAAGGTTAGCGGGAGTCTTCTAGCTTAAACTAGATAAAGAAAAAGCTCATCGCAACTATGATGAGCAGGAATGAATAATAAATAGCGATCGCTATTTATTTAAATTAATTTTTCAGTTCTTTGAGTTGCACCAAACAAAGTGAAGGTGGTTAATGCCCCTTTAGTGAGTGTATTTAATTACATGGTTTCAGGTATTTAGGGATATCTTGTACTACCAGCACCTACTACACCGATTTTATGACGATAGGAAAGTTCAGCACCAAACCAGCCAGAAATGCTAGTTAAGGTGCCCACAATTAATGAGATGAGAAGTCCCCAAGGTAGGATACGTGAGTCAACATTACCTAGACGGATGAGGAAGTTGACGAGAGTTAAGACGAGAATAGAAACGTTAAGAATCAAATGCGCCCAGCCTGCTTGACGCTTGCGGACTCGTTCAATTTTTGTAAAGTCGCTGAGTCCGGTTAAAGCTGCGATCGCACCTCCGGCTAATCCTAAACCAATTAACCACATGGAAGCCCTAGCCCAGAAGAAATCTTTGGTTAACCAATAGCCAAAGTCGCTTCCCAAAGCTGCTGCTAAAAAGGCGATGGGGAAAATTACAGTTAAGGGATGGAGGGGATGACCGGCGATCGCCACTGTACTTGGTACACCAGTATCATTAAATTCGCGATCGTCACTTTCAATAATTGGGGGAATATTTGGAAATGGTGTGGAGGTTGTTTCTGTAGTTTCCATTATTTTATTACCTTATTTTTCAGTGGAAGGGATTTGCTCAACATAAGCTTGAGCTTGAAGAATTAATTTGCCTGTTTCTACCTGTAAACTATTAACTTGTAAGGTCATTCCTTCCAAGTCAAAGTTGCTTAAATTCAAAAGTTCACTGGTTTGATTAACCAAAGCTTTTGTCAATTCTGGCGATATTTCCTCACCTTGGCCATATTCCACATTTTCTAAAGAAACAGTTTTCCCATTTGCACTTACGCGAGGTACTGCTTCAAAAGCCACTTGGTGAGCTTCCCCAGTTTCTCCTAAAAGGATATTGGCATTGATAGCAACTTTTCCCTCACCAGGTAGGCGAAATTCTACATTTTGGGGGTTAATTGTTGTTGCTTTCCCATTCACTTGGATTTGCTGACTTTGCAGTTGAGAACGAACATAATCAGAATTAAAGGCGCGGTTAATATCGGCTTCATTTAACACAACTCGCGCACTTCCCACAGTTGGCTTTGTCAGTTCAATTTTGCCAAATGCAACACTCAAAGGATTAATGGCGACGCTTTGGATTTGCATATTCATCTCCTCAACGCGGAGGTCTTTTTGCATCACCATCCCTTCTCCATCAATGGAGACTGAATCTACCTGTCCCTGAACCAATTTGAGCGGATCGGTTTTGATATTGACATCTAAATTTTCTACTTCATCTAATTGGCTAGATAAACCTACTTCTGCTGCTTTATTTAGGGCTTGCTCTCCTAGTCCAGGACTTTCGGGCATTATCAATTAATCTCCTATTTGATGTTGCCAATTTGCAATTTTGGATTTTTTTGATTGCCTAAATGCTACTGCTTGGAAACATAAATGGCGCTCCTAGCTTAGGTAAATGTGGTCAATATCAAATCATTGACTCTAAAATCCAAAATTATTTGACTATCTTTGAGCAAATCTAAAAAATCTGCAATAAAAATTTATCTATCTAGCGAAAGACTCAAGAGTAAGTTTCTATCTATCTAAAAGTAGAAGTATAAATTTCAGAGTCACTTTTTTTATTTTCTACCTGAAGTCACTCAAGTAATCACTCAAAAGAAAGAGGGAAGGATTCTCAGCAGTATGCAAACTTGGTATTAGTGACAACTAAGAATTCTTTTCCTGAGGAGAACTGAATAATGGTAGTTAATTTAGATGATACTAAACGTAATGCAATTGCCGTTAAATTGGCAAATATCAAAGCTCTGCAACAGTTGGTTTTAGAAAATGAACAGCAACTTTTGCAGCAAGGTTTAGACGCCGAAATTTCTGACCGCATCCGGGATTTTATCCAAGACGACCAAAAAAACCTGGGCATTTTAGAAACTGTCATCGGTCAGTATGGTATTCAAGCTGAACCTAAACAAACAGTTCAACAATTTATTGACAGTGCTAGAAAATTATTCCAAGGTTCTGAACTCAGCTTGTATGAGAAGGTATCTCAGCATGAATTGCTGAAGCATCAAATAGTTATGAGTGGCTTGATTGTTCACAAAGCTGCGCAAAAAGTTGGTGCTGATGTCATGTTGGCGATCGGGCCTTTGAACGCCATTAACTTTGAAAACCGCGCTCACCAAGAGCAACTCAAAGGTGTTCTGGAAATCTTGGGTGTTCGCGAACTCACCGGACAAGAAGCAGATCAAGGTATTTGGGCGAGAGTTCAAGATGCTATGGCCGCAGTTAGCGGTGCCGTTGGTAGTGCAGTTACCCAAGGTAGTGACAAAAAGGATATGAATATCCAAGATGTCATTCGTTTGGATCACAACAAGGTAAACACTTTGTTTACCGAACTGCTGCAAAGCAAAGATCCGCAAAAAATCCAAGAGTACTTTGGTCAAATTTACAAGGATTTAACGGCTCACGCTGAAGCTGAAGAGGAAGTTGTTTATCCTAGAGTGCGTGCTTTCTACGGTCAGGATGACACCCAAGAACTGTATGATGAGCAAGCTGAAATGAAGCGGGTGTTGGAAGAAATTAAGGCTATTAGCCCCTCTTCTCAGCAATTCAAGGATAAAGTTAAGCAGTTGATGGATGCAGTTGGCGACCATATCCGTCAAGAAGAAAGCACAATGTTTGCTGCTATTCGCAACAACCTCAGCAGCGACCAAACCGAACAATGGGCTACTGAGTTCAAAGCTGCGAAGAAGAAAATTCAAGAAAGACTTGGCGTTGTCAGCGAAGCCAACGTGTAGAACGAATTCAGCTTTTCTCTAGAGGTTAGTAAAGGTTAGTTAGAGTTGTACACTCCCAGCATTTAGGTGTTGGGAGTTTTTATTGCGCTGCCTGCCTGTGTCAATTTTTTTCTAAAAACGCCTACAAATTTAGGATTTACGCACCGAACACAAAAACCCTCACAAGGGTGGTCAAAAGTCAAAAGTCAATGGTCAAAATTCAAGTTTTTGGACTATGGACTATTGACCATTGACAAAAAGCATGAAAAATATCTGACACTGCGTAAGTCCTAAAATTGCTATTATGTAAGTACATTACGTATATACATAATGAGCAACCCATACAAAATTCGCAGTACCAAAATTGGTAACAGCGCAGGATTTCGCTTACCGGCGGATTTTTACCGCGAATATCCCCAATTTGCTAATGCTTCAGGTTGGATAGAAGTATTGTCCCCCAATACTGCGATCGTCAAAATTATTCCCGAATCAATTGATGAGGAGGATGAAGACGATTCCCTAATGATGCGGCTGTTTCTTGATTTTGCCATGATAGAAGCATTGAAAAATAACAGCTTGCAACCTTACACAACTGAGATGTCTGAGGCGGCACATAAATTAATTGAGAGTGTGGAAATAGAAGATTAGCTGCTAGAAGATGCCTAAGTTTGTCAGTAATAATTGGGAGATTTATTTTCATCCACAACTATTTGGTACTCAGTATCAAGAATTATTTGATCGGGTTTCAGAACTAAGGAAAAACTTACCAGAAGCTGAGTTTAAAACCCATGCAACGGTAAAGTTATTTGCTGCAATTACTATTCCCATTGAAACTAAAATACCTGCCGATCCCCTTGCCAGTCACTTTGCTTTGACGGGAGCATTAAAACGCTACGGACGGGTAAAGAAGATGGGTTTACCAGAAAGATATCGCCTGTTTTTTCGAGCATTCTACACTACAAAATTAAAGGCGATTGTAATTTTGTGGTTAGGATTTCCGCGCAAAGAGGGAGCGAAGGATGATTGTTATGAAGTGTTTACCAAGATGGTTGGGCGAGGGACGTTTCCAGATAGTTTGGATGAATTGATTGCAGAATCAGAGACATCCCAGGATGAACCTGAATAATATTTACACCCTATTCTTAATTTGTAGTTGCACAAATCAAAAGTTGCTTCAACTCAGGTAATCAAGTTGAAGCAAAACAGGAATCAGCAATTGAATTATGTTTGAGAATTTTGACAGTATTTATACGCAGCATATGCCATTGTTACGACACCAGTAATAATGGCAGTTTCATCAACTTCAAATTCGGGGTGGTGTAAGGGGTGATTGAGAATTCTCTCTTTGTAGCCTACACCCAAGCGAAACATAGAGCCGGGGGCGTGTTCTAAATAGACGGAAAAATCTTCTGCGCCTAACGAGGGTTCGGGTAAGACTTGGACGCGATCGCTACTCCAAGCTTCTTCGCCGGCTGATTGTAACAATTGTGTGAGGGCATAATCATTTTGCACGCTGGGTACACCCTGGTGATAATTGACTTGATAAGTAGCGCCATAGGAATGGCAAACACTAGCAACTATGTTCTCAATCCAGTTGGGAAGTTGAGCGCGGGTTTCGGGATGGAGCGATCGCACTGTTCCCAATAACCTCACTTTATCAGCAATTACATTCGGCGCTCTCCCACCGTTAATTTGTCCTATGGTTAACACCACAGGACGTAAAGGATTTTGTGTCCGGCTAATTGCTTGCTGTAAAGCCGTAATTACCTGAGAAGCAATCCAAATCGCATCAACTGCTTCATGGGGACGCGCACCATGTCCAGATTCGCCAATAATCAAAATTTCTAAATCATCAGCCGCAGCTGTCAATGCACCATAACGCACGCCGATAGAACCTGCGGGGATGGAAGGAAAAACATGTACCCCTAATATTGCTGAGACATTTTTCATTGCCCCATCTTCTACCATCCAACTAGCCCCTTGGGCAATTTCCTCTGCTGGCTGAAATAAAAACCGGATTTTCCCACCTAATTCTTCTGCCATTTGGGATAGTACCATTGCCGTGCCTAACCCGACTGTGGTGTGGACATCATGACCGCAAGCGTGCATTACACCTTCGGCGCGAGATGCGTATTCTAAACCAGTGCGTTCTTGAATTGGCAAAGCGTCCATATCAGTGCGAATTGCCAATATCCGCTCATTGCTACTATTAACCCGTAATTCGCCAATTACGCCGGTTTTACCAATACCTTCTTGTACATACAAACCGCTAGAAGATAGCACGCCAGCAACAAAGGCTGCTGTTTGGTATTCCTGACCGCTAAGTTCTGGGTGTGAGTGGATGTGGCGACGAATTTCAATCAGGCGAGGTGCTAACTTTGTAGCCAAGTCTTTTATTTGGTTCAGCATGAATTGATCGCAGTTGACAGCTTTGTTTCCATGATAAAGAAGTGTTAATCGATCGTTAACTAGGGGGTAGGGGATAAGGGGCAGGGAGTAGGGCGCAGGGGGGAGGAAAGAAAATATTATTTTCTGGATTTCTGGAAGTCTACTACTAAAAACTAAAAATCCCGCTTACGCGGGATTTTTTGAGGAATCTGACACAAAAGTGTAGATTTTGGTGAAAGCGCTATTTCCTCGGATTTACATCTGCTTCTGTACCTTCTTGTAATGACCAACCGTAGGGTTTATCGGAAGTGACGACACCATTAGCTAGGGTAGTCAGGCGGAAATTGGCTCCCCGGAAATTAGTAAATAGCAATGTTGCATCCTTGAGGTTAGCAGCTTCTAAGTTAGCGCTAATAAATCCAGCGTAGGAAAGATTAGCTTTTTCTAAGGATGCTGACTTTAAATTTGCACCTGTGAACGAGACACCGGTGAGATTGGCAGAACTAAGAATAGCAGTTTCTAGATTTGCCCCTGTGAGATCGCCATTTGTCAGGTTGACTTGGGATAAATTGGCTGCTCTTAAGTTAGCGCCGCGTAAGTTAGCCCCTGTTAAGGGAACTTGAGTGAGATCGGCACCACTTAAATCGCATCTAGGACAACTTTTAGTTGCTTTCAATTGCTCTAAGTCTTGGGGATTGAAAGCGAAGGCTTGTCCTGCTAGCCCAAAACAAGCTAACAGGGTGAGAGTGGCGGTAATGTGGAGTTTCATATTTTTTAAGGATATTTACAAATGATGATATGTAATAGCAAGTGCAGTTGAACACCTGTAATACCTAAATTCTCCTAACCTGTCGCGAGATACGGAGAGGCTAATTTGTGGCTCATACCACAGTAAAAGCGGATCGTTTGGATTACAGCTAATTTACGATTGTTGGGGAAGGTATAACAACTATACCTATTCTCATACACAAGATATCCGAATTTTTCGGCAAATTACGGGTAATGAAGCGACAATGAAGAAGTTATAAAATTCTTATAAATTCGAGTGAATATACTACCCAAAACTAAATTTAGGGATTAGAATCGTGTCGTAACGAACTATACTGAACCTTTTATAGACTATCACATATGCGATCCCCCTAGCTCAAGCTCAGAAGCAGCTAGGGGGATTTTAAATTTTGGGGCTTTGTTTGAGGACAAGGGAAGAGGGACAAGGGGGACAAAGAATTTTAGATTTTAGATTTTAGATTTTAGATTCAAACCCAATCCAAAAGACGCTCGCGGACTCGCTAACGCTGCGCTATCGCAAATCCAAAATCCAAAATTGAATTGCCCAATGCCCAATACCTAACGCCAGCCTAAGAAGCGCAAGCCGGGTACTATGAGGTAATAGCTCACTCCTAACCAGAAGCTCATCAAGATGCCTTCTATGGCAAAAAATGTACTAGGTATTAAGACTTGATACCATCGGGGTGGGCTGGAAAATTGGAAGATAGTTGGCAGAATGCCTAAGCGAATGGCTCCTGCAAATAACATTGCAGTACCTAAAGAAGCAATAACTGCGTACACTATGCGATGGCTGCGTAGTCCTAAGCTCAATGTCAGCAGGAATACTGCAAACACTATGGAAATGACTAATCCTTCATTGCTGTTGGTGGGTATGGTTAGTTGCAAAATTAACCAAGCTAGGCTGTAACTAATTATACCCATGAGTGACACAACCAAAAATCGCCGTCGTTGGGCGAAACCGCCTGCTACAGTAAGTCCCCAAGCGGTTCCTAAGCCAGCGATCGCAAATACTAAAATTTCGGCGATCGCAATTGTTTGATCTGGAGTAAACAACCCTGGTAGCTGAGTTAAAATCTGTTGCGCCAGGCGATCGCCTAAAATTGTGCGATATGCTAAAAAGAATCCGGCGATTGTACCGAGTACCGCACCACTCCCTGTAAGGATCATCGCCCAAATTGTGATTAAACAGGCGAGGAGGAATTTGCCGATACTTTTGAAAATTAATAGCGTAGTTTTACTTACGGCTTTAGTAATTTTTTTAACAGCTTGCTCGATGGCTTGCATCAACATTTTCCATCGGACTGATGCTTGCTGTAGATGATTTTTAATAAAAACTGATAATTGTTGAGGCGAGGAGACTTGAGCGATTCTGGTTAACCGTCTTTGGATGATTTTGGCATTTAAAGGACGCGATCGCACATCTTCTTGGATCATGTCATCTAATAAATCTGCCAATCTGGGGTGAATATTCACCCGATTGCGCCATTGCAATAACCCAGTTTGCGGATCTTCTAATTCTGGCGGATATTTACCTGTGAGTAATTCAATCATTGTCCGCCCTAGAGCATAAAAATCTGCACTAGGCCCGACATTACCGCCAATGACTTGTTCTGGCGGACTGTAACCAGAAGAAAATAACCTTGTAGAACTGGATTGCGATCGCACTTTCGCCGGACTAAATTGTTTTGCACCGCCAAAATCAATCAAGACTAGCTGATTTTGCCCAGTTATTGATGTATTTCCCAGCCGATTACGCAGCATTAAATTAGAAGGTTTAATATCCCGGTGGATAATCTGGCGTTTGTGCAATTCCTGTAAAATTTGTACAGCTTGGGTTAACCAGGTTACTACTAGATTTTCTGGACAGCCTTGAGGATAATTTTTCAGTACCTCCTCTAAAGTCTGACCATTAATTTTTTCCATCACCAAACAATGCATTTGGCGTTGTTGGGGGTTTGCTAAATTGAGTAAAAAATACCCATCAGCTTCTACTTTTGGGACACCTGGATGGCGTAAACTACTTAAAACATCAGCTTCTTGTTTAAACAAGTCTAGCGCCTTGGCGGAACTTTCCACCAAAACCTTGAGTACCTTTTCTGTTTGAGTTTTTTCATCCCAAACTGTGTAAATTTGGGCAAATCCTCCCGCACCTAAAGGTTGAATTGGTACATAACGATCTAACAGCTGTAACGGTGCGCCACAGTTGTTACAAAATTTGTTTCCCCAAGGTTGAGGATAGGGACGTTGACAATCGGGATTTATGCAGTGAACCGCACTCAGAGTGTTGTGAGACACAACCGCTAACATACAAAGGCTGAATCGATTTTAGCGTTTATTGTCGGTTGTAGTCAGAAGTTGCCACAGATTGCACTTTATTGTTGAGTGTTGACTGTTAACAGTCTGTAGGGGCGGGTTTTGTGAGCGTTGGTGTCAACTTAATGCGAAACCCATTTACCGCAAGGAACTGAAGTTCCTTGCTCATAGCCAAAGTCATCTCAAGATGACTAAATATTCTCAAAATCTTGAGTCTACTGAAGTAGACTTGGGTTATTAGCCTGAGAATTCATTCTCAGGCGAGCAACAAAGCTAAGATAGAAGCTATTTTTAGGTGGTTTTGTGACATACTCATGTCGAAAACAGATATGTCGGTTAAACCCGCCTGTACAACAATACCAATGGAATATTTTTTTACTTGGAAGTCTCTTAATCTCTGTGTTCTCTGCGCCTCTGTGGTTCAATAAATTATTTTTGAACCACAGAGGACGCAGAGTGCGCAGAGAGGAAAGCGGAGATTTTTTAAGTAATTAGGAATTAAACTGTCCATCCCATAGTACGGGGAAAGCATAATCGGAAAATGAGGGAAAATCTTGACTATCGCTGCGGGTTTCTTGATCCAAAACTTTCACCACCCGGTTATATATATCTTCTGCTTGTTGCAATGAATCGCCGATGCTGGTTAATCCCAATTTGCCAAACTGGGAAAGACAACCCATCAGGTGAAATACTGTACCCGTCTCAGTGCAACTATCAAAATGCAATCTGTGATGGGCAATAATATCCATTAAATCGTTGGGTAATAAGCCTTGATAGCGGTCTTTTTGCAAATTATCGGTGGCGATGTAGTATTTTGGACGACCTTGTTGACTGTAGAATAACCCTGTTGATAGGTCATAGCGTCCATTAGTTAATAATTTCAGGGTCATGAATGGGTGAGTAGTGCCACCTTTACGCAGGTTAATTTCAATGGCTTGAATATCCCATTTACCATTTTCTTGCTCTACGGCGATAAAATCTACCCCAAATCTTTCTAAAGCGCCTTTTTCCGCCAGTTTTCTGCCAACTTTTAATCCTAATTGCTGTAATTCCAAGCGGTAGCTTTCATCTGCGGGAAAGCGACAACCAAGATAAATTTGACCGTCGGGGCCGCCTAAAATTTGGTCATGGGTGGAAAGTATTTCGATTTCGCCTGTGGGTGTAATCCGTCCTTGAACGCTGGGCGATCGCTTATTTTCTCCTTCCACAAAAGCCTCGACAATTGCGCCTAATTCAGAGATGCGTCCGGAAAAATTAGCCCAGGTTTCTTGAGATGCTTGAAAGCGCAAATTTGCAAAGCGATCGCTAATTGCTGCGACTCGTTTAGCACTAGAAGCTTCTCCTGGTGCTACATTCATCATTGGTCGTAAATCTAGTAAAGCATTTCCCTCACCGGAAATCCCTTCATTGAGTTTGACTACCATTCTTTGTAATGTCGGTTGGCGTTCCCACAAATCGCTAGCTGCTTGCGCTAAATCTTGCGCACTCCATACCCTTTGACTACCATCTGGATGAGGTACGCCACTTTCTGCAAATATCTGGCGACTACCACTTTTTGACCCCCAAATCTGCAAATCTGGGGCGGCTGCATACAGAGGTACGCCCAATTTTAACGATAATTCTGCTTCTAATGATGTTGAATTGTAACAAACCATAAAGGCTTGTTCTGGTCTGAAAGCTTGACGAATTCTCTCTAGCAAACGCGGACGTTCTAAAATTTTTTGACTCAGGGGTTTAAGGGAAGAATCGTAAGTAGAAAGTAACAGTAACCGATTCCGGGCGTGGGAAAAAGGAATTCCTGGTAACAGTTGCAAATAGTAATCAATAATACTTGGATGCAACGGCATTGATGTTACATAAATTAACCGAGTGCGAGGATTTCGCAACCGCATTAAAGAAAATAATAATCGTTCTTCATAATGTTCGCAGCCTTCTACTTTTTGTAGTTCTCGCTGGTCAATACTTAAGGAAGGAATAATTAAAATATCGGCTTCGCTGTTGTCAAACAGTTCGATAGTTTTCCAGCGATCGCGCAAAGTTGATTGCAGACGACGAAACCGATCAACTCCATCTATCTCTGACACGTTTAATGTTACCATAACCCCTTCCCTGTCTTGCTTTCAAGACTGCATTATTAATATTTTACATCTTGATGATTGCCGCTAATACAAATAAAAATAACTAAAAAAGTTTAGAAATTGAAATCATGACAAAGACAGATTTTTCTTTCACAATTCTTAACTTATCTGTATATTTCTTAGTCAATTAAGATTGCCGCACAGTCTCATAATTATTGGCATTCTTGGCGTCTTCTTTACGAGATGCTGCACATTAGCGGGGAGCATCAATATGGCTTTATACCATACATTCAGCTTGGTTAATATCCCCATTGAGAGTGATTTAATTACGAATTACAAATTAAGTAACACCAATTTAATATCAAAATGCAAGTAATTATTTTGGCAGATAAGGATCTGAAAAAAACTCCGCGTACCTTTGCGTGAACCTTTGCGTACCTTTGCGTTAAAAAAAATATTACAGACAAGGGTTATCGCCTCTCTAATGATAGCCCTTGCCAGTATTTTCATTACGCCGACCTGCTTAATTCCATTCGCCCAAAAATGTAAACGCCGCCCAATAATTAGGATTACGCCATTTCTCTTGCTCCCACATTTTTAATTGCGTCGCCCGCAATGCCTGAGAAGCTGATTTATTTTGCTGCCACATTTGCTTGTAAAATTCTTGCATAAACTCAGATGTCCCTTCATCGCTGACTTTCCATAAAGACACTAGTAAGCTTTCTGCACCTGCATACATTAATCCCCTTGTCAAGCCTACCAAGCCTTCGCCTTGAATTTCTTTACCTAATCCGGTTTCGCAAGCACTCAAAACAATTAAATCTGCTGGATAATCAAGGTTAAATAAGTCTGTTAATCGCAGATATCCGCGAATATCTTTACCTTGTTCGTTTACCAGGGAAAGTACAATTCCTGATAATTCTGGGTTAGCATCGTTCACAAAGCCGTGGGTAGCAAAGTGTAAAATTCGGAATTGATTGAGATTGCTGCTAGTAGCTGTGGTGTAATTTGCGGCAAAATCTAATAATTGCAGATTTTTGGCATTAGGTACTAGTTTAAATATTGTCTCTGCTTCTGTGCGAGTACCTAAAAGTCGCGTCCAAATATCACGATTTAAAATATCAGCAGAACGCCTGAGTTGAGAACGTTCTAGTTCTAAATTAACAGAATCTTGCTGTTTTTGCTGTTTATTTTGGGCGCTGGTAACTCTTGTATCAGTAGCGTTGTATACTGGGTCAGCGAGGATAGCTAAGGCTTGGGGTGCTTGTGGACGATTGGCGAGTTGTTGGCGTTGAATGGCAATGGTAGATGCGGAAGGTAAGCTGACAATTTCGTGATTTACTAGTAAAGGTTGGTAATTGAAGCTCTGATCGTCAAGTGAGACACAAGGACGAAATATACTTCTATCAGTTTCACAGGAATTTTTGGGTTTATCTTGTTGTTGTGGTGTGGAGCTTGGTTGAAAATTTAAATCAGCCAAGGCGGAAAAGGGAATATATTGCAAAGCACCATCAGCGACAATCACGAGGCGTTTTGTGCCTAATTTATCTTTGACAGGTGCGAGAATCTGTTGACTGAGTTCTGTTGCGGCGACATCAATTTTGCGGTTTTTAATCCCAGTGCAGGGATTTTCTTTGTTAGTTACAGAAGGCGGTTTAGAGGTATTTTCGCTAATTAAACAAAATAAATTGATGGCGCTTTTTTCTATTTCTTGTTTTTTAGGAAGTTCGTAAGTATCGAGGGAATTGGGAGAAACTACCCATAAAAAACTGCGATCGCTACCTAAGGAATATTGTAATAGTAGGGTATCTTTATCGAGTTGTTGCTGAATTTGGGCTAAAGTTAGGGGTTGGGGGTATTTGAGGTTAGCGTATTGTGGGCTAGTTTGGCGGATTTTGGTTTCTAATTCTTTTTGTTGGCGGAGAAGTTCATCAATTTCTGTTTGTAATTTCTCGGCGTTGGTTTTGAAAATTGGGTTGTTAATTTTTTCGCTGTTAACTATTTCAAACCTGACTTTTTCTTTACCATCAATTAAAGCTTGTATGCGGCGTTCTTCGGCTAAAAGTTCGGGGTTTGCACCTTTGCGGATATTGGCGCGGGCTTCGGTTAATAGTTCTACTAGTCCTCTGGCGCGAGATGCTTCGCTTGTTTCGATGGCTTGGGCATTGTATCCTTTTGATGGGTCTTGTTTGTGCAGTTCCATCAATAAATCGATTTGGAATTTATAGTAATTTTGAACTGTGGCGAAGTAGGAAGTACGTAAGTCTGAGTTTTTGACGTTGCTGCGGATATTTTCGATGATTTCGATTGCGGCTTTGATGTTGGTAAGTGCGGTTTCAGGGTTTCCTAGTTTGCGTTGGTTGATGGCGATTAGGTAAAGTGCATCTGCTTCGCCTGTTTTATCTTTTAACTCACGCCGTATTTTCAATTCTTCATTGAGTGTATTTATCGCTTGCTGATAATTGTTTTGTCGTCCATAAATTATACTGATATCGCCTAATATTCGCGCTTCTCGAATGCGTAAGCCGGCTTTGCGATAATGTAACAAAATTTTTTGAGAGATATCTAATGATTTTGTGTAATCACCTTTTGCTCGATATACACTACTAAGAATACTGAGAGAAACTTCTTCTTGAAAAGAGTTTTGGCGTGATAGTGCTAATGCACGATTAGCAAAACCCAATGCCTTATTGTAATTTCTTAAATATATATGTGTTCTCGCCAATCCATGAAGTATGCTGATTTCAGATCGATAATCATCTTTGCCTAATAGTGATAGCGCTTGATTATAAAATTGAATTGATTCATCGTATTTATCTTGTGTTTGATAAACGATACTAATAAACAATAAAGTCCGAATTTGTCCAGTCTTATCTGGTAGACGATTGTATATTTCTAAGGCTTTTTTGTAAGTATCAATACTTAATTTATAATCACCTAGAAATTGTTGAATTAGTGCAATTTTTCCAAGGGTACGAGCTTCCATTCTAGGATTTGGTATTGAATTTGAAATCTTCAAAGCATTATTATACTCATTTAATGCTAATTGGTAATCACCTTGCGATGCATAAATATCAGCTTTTGCGTCAAAAGTAGAAGCTTGTCCATCCTTATCGTTAACCTGAAGAGTAAGCGCTTCATCTAGATAATCTAATGCTTTTTGATAATCTCCTGAAAAAGTTATGTAAAGATTAGCAATCACAAGAATAATGCTTGATTCTAAATATGTATTACCAGCTTTTTGATAAAGCTTTCTAGCTTGCTGATTGTAATAAATTGCTGTTTTATAATCACCCTTTGAAGCATATATAAAACCAATATCTGTTAGGGTACTAGCTTGGTCAGATAATTGAGATCCTGCCTGTTGATGCAGTCTTAATGCTTCTTTTAAAGAGTTTAGAGCATTTTCAATATTTCCTAATTGACCTTGGAGATATCCAATATCACTTATTAGTATAGCTTGTTTTTTTAAATCTCTTCTTTGGCGTTGGATTTTCAAGGCTTGATTGTAATAATTAATAGCTATTATATTTTTACCTGCCATTGAGTATATAAAGCCAATACTAGAAAGCGTGTCTGCCTCTCCAGATAAATCTTTTAGTGTTTCTCGATAAATTTTTAGTGCCTTGTTTAATAAATCTAGAGCCTCTTTTGTATTTCCTAATTTATGCTGAACAGTAGCAAGTCCTTTATAAGTCATTGCTAGTTCATTAATTTGTTGATTTTTTAGAAATATTGACGTTGCCTGTTGGAAATAATTAAGTGCTTTTTCTGGCTCATCAGTATTAGTGTAAACAGCACCAATAGCAACAAAAACTTTTGCTAACAAAATATTATTTTTAATTTCGCGGGAAATTTATAATGCTTGATTAAAATATATTAAAGCATTTTTACGATCATCAATATAATTGTAGGCAGTGCCAATAAAAAATAATATCTCAAATTCATCTTGGAGCAATCTTAATTCCTGAACAATTTTTAAAGCTTGTTGATATTTATTTATCGCCTGTTGATATCCTTCTTTAGTTCCCTTCTTCTTTAACTCCTCTGCTTCTCCAACTAGCTTTACACCCTGTTGGTATAACTTTTGTTGTTCTGCATTCAAGGGAACTGAGGGCGTAGGCGCTGGTTGCTGGGCAATTTTTACGCCATGACTCCCCAAACTAGCGGCTGTTGACTCGGATAATAAAAGCAGGGCGAAAAATAAAGCCGCAGCGCGAGATGCTAAACTAGGAAGTCTTTTAGACTTTTTCATGAGGTTTATACTGATTTTTTCTACAAATCAATATATTTCTCAGTGGTATGAGGTTATGCAAGTTTACAGAAACTTTAAATATAAATGTAGTTATGCCAAATTCCCGTTATTTACCTCTTTATCAAGTTTATTAGCCTGCGTAGGCAGGCTTTGTTTGTATAGCCCCACCCTTGAGGGTGAGGGCGGAATTTCGGGATAAGTGAGGGATATTACCTCTAATATTGCGCTGTTAAGCCCAAAAACTTTAACCTGCGTAGGTTGGGTTGAGGAACGAAACCCAACATTTACGTCACTTCGTTGGGTAGCTTTGTACAGATTTCTATGACTTAATTTTGAATTTTGAATTTTGAATTGGTATTACTCACCTGTAATAACACCAAAGCGATAACCTTTACCATAAACGGTGTGAATTAGCTGTGTTTCGCCTGTAACTTCAATTTTTCGCCGCAAAAGTCGAATTAAGGCGGCAATTACGTTACTGCTTGGCTGCTCTTCATCTGTCCAGAGATTTTCCATAATCTGGGCGTGAGTTAATAATTGTCCGCTATGTTCCATGAAATATTGCAGCAATTGACTTTCTTTTTGCGATAGTTCAATTACTCGTTCTTGACGATAAGCTATTTGATTGTCAATATCTAATTCTAAATCGGCGACGATTAAACGTCCTGTAGGATTACTGTATGTTTCAGCGCCAGCACGACGCAACAAGGCGCGGACTCTGGCTAACAACTCCCGCAATTCAAAGGGTTTGACTAAATAATCGTCTGCACCTGCGTCTAAACCTTCAACTCTGTCATCTAAAGTATCTTTAGCGGTGAGAAACAATACGGGTGTGGTTTTACCTTGGCGGCGTAATTCTTGACAAATTTCTAAACCTGTCTTTCCTGGCATCATCCAATCTAAGATTAACAGGTCATAATTGCCTGTTTGCGCTAAATTACTACCATTGATGCCTTCATCAGCCGCATCTACAATATAGCCCTCACGGGTTAAGACGCGACTCAAGGGGCCAGTTAATTCAATTTCGTCATCAACTAATAAAATTCTCATAATGCTGATGGTGAGCATATCGAGATATTCTCAATATTGATGAACCGCCGATATGCCAAGGATACCAAGAACGATAATGTTGACTGTTGCATTGCCAAAAGGGGAACTACTGAAAAATAGCATCCGCCTACTGCAAGCTGTAGGATTGGATTTTAGCGCTTTTTTAGACTCAGGAAACCGCCAACTTCAAATTGTTGACGCTAGCGGAAAAGCGAAAGGATTATTAGTGCGGGGTCAGGATGTGCCGGTTTATGTTGAATATGGTCAAGCACAAATAGGTATAATCGGTTATGATGTGCTGCGGGAAAAACAACCCCAGGTAGCGCATTTGGTAGATTTGCATTTTGGAGGTTGTCGGATGTCTGTAGCTGTGAAAGCATCCAGCCCTTACAAATCGCCTTTAGATTTACCCGCACATGGTCGAGTAGCTTCTAAATATGTTAACTGTGCCCGTGAATATTTTCAAAGTTTGGATTTACCTGTAGAAATTGTGCCGCTATATGGTTCTGTGGAACTAGGGCCGATTACAGGAATGTCAGAGGCGATTGTGGATATAGTTTCTACAGGACGGACTTTAAAAGAAAACGGTTTGGTAGAAATTACAACTTTGTATGAAAGTACAGCGCGGTTGATTGCTCACCCGTTGAGTTATCGCCTGAATACAGGTAATTTACATCAATTAGTGGAAGATTTGCGATCGCATGTTTTGTCTGCGGTTAGCTAGGGGCTAGCAGAGGACAATTGTACAGACGCGATTCATCGCGTCTCTAACAAATGACTATTGACGAAAAACTATGAGTGGACAATATACGTTTAAAAAAATTAAGAAATCTCTTCAGGAAGCTGGTGTAAAGTTTGTCCGAATTCTGTGGTGCGATAATGCGAATGTTATTCGCGGTAAGGCTGTTCATGTTGAGATGCTGTCTCACTATTTTGAGCATGGTGTGGGCATATCTGCTGGGGAACAGGGGATACCTGTAATGTATGATGCGATCGCACCTGATAGTGGTGTAGCGCCAGTAGGGGAGATTCGCTTAGTACCTGATTGGGCTAGTTTGACGCCTTTGCCTTATGCTCCCGGTCATGCCCGCGTTTTAGGAAATATGATACTTGATGGGCAACCTTGGGCTTTCTGTCCGCGAAATTTCTTAATTCAAATGCTAGAGGCGGCGAAAAATCAAGGTTTGGAAATTCAAGCAGCTTTTGAAAATGAATTTTATCTATTAAAACATACAGATACGGGTATTGCACCGACAGACTCGACAGTATTTGGGGCGACGCAATCAATGGATATTAATCGAGAAGTGATTGATGGTATAGCTGATGCCTTAATTGCTCAGGGAATTCCCGTAGAACAGTATTACCCAGAATCAGGCCCCGGTCAGCAAGAAATTTCTGTACGCTACACTGATGCTTTAGAAGCCGCTAATTGGCAAATAGCTTTTCGAGAAACTGTCAGAGCGATCGCGCGTCAACATCATCTTACAGCTTCTTTTTTACCAAAAATCTTTCCTGATGATGCTAGTAGCGGTTGTCACATCCACCTCAGCCTGTGGCACGATGGCAAAAATTTATTACCTGATACTCAAGGTGTCTGCGGTGTTTCCCAAATAGGTAGAGCGTTTATTGCTGGTATTTTAGAACATTTACCAGCACTGATGGCGTTAACTACCCCTAGTATTAACTCATACCGCCGCATCCGTCCTCATACTTGGAGCGGTGCTTTTCGTTGTTGGGGATTAGATAACCGGGAAGCATCTGTGAGAGTTCCTAGCGATGCGGGTTTGGGTAGTTCGAGTCATTTTGAGGTGAAAACCGTAGATGCATCAGCTAATCCTTTCTTAGCCTTAGGCGCAATCATCGCGGCGGGATTAGATGGTGTACAGCGAGGGTTAGAACCGCCAACCCCAGTGACAGAAGATCCGGGAAACTTATCTATTGAACAACGTACAGCCAATAGTATCGATGCCTTACCGACAAATTTAGGAGATGCGATCGCGCACCTGAAACAGAATAATGTATTATTAAATGCCTTAAATCCCCAACTAGCACAAGCCTTTGTGGCAGTTCGTCAAGCTGAATGGCAAGCAATGAAAGATTGGGAATTAGACGCAGAAGTCAAGCTGTTATTGGAAAGATATTAGTATGGAAAATACTTCCGATTCCGATAGACGGTTAACAGGTTTTCCTAATAATATTCTATTTAGTCACCAATTCCTTTGTGCGCCAAATTAAAGAAGGATAAAAGCCTCTGAATTGATTTATTCCGTGGCAACATTAATTCAATATAGCGGATTTATCCATTTGTTCTTCAATGGGCGGATTTTAGATTTATCCAACTAGCTGGCAATGTTTGAGTCAATCGAATTACTATTCCTGTAAACTTTTCCATAAATTGTGCTTGTCAGCAATATGTTTAGCAATTTGTGCCTGATTTAAAGGTATAACTGTCGTCCCAGGACGAATTGGTTGTAATAGAGAATTTAAACTGCAAGATCTCATACTAGCTTTGCGATATACGCAACCAAAACTGATACCTGGGATGCGAAAATAATCACCAATGTGTAATTGTTGGAATCTCATGGGAGCTTAAACCTATGAAGATAATATTTGCTTAATAATTTAGATATTTATCTAATATTTGCTCGGACATGTCTATAGTTTAGTCAAGATAATTCTTTTGCCAAGGGTCTGATTTATTATCTCTGTGTAGCTATAACGCCTGCTGTATAATCGTTAGCTTATTTTTGGCGGTGAATTTTGAATTCCTTATAGTTGACAGGCTCTTTAGTTAGATGCGCTTAACTATCTGCTAAAACCCTCGCCAGTACGGTCATTGATTATTTTTTCTTTAGGCTGCTTTTTAGCCCTGGGACTTACCTCTCCAGGCAAGAAAAAACAAGATGTGCTAGAATTGTACCAGAATATAGCAATTATTCAAGAGTAAATTAGAATAATTTTGCATTTTGTCAACTATTAGGGCTAAAATCTGCGATTTTTGGAGTTATTTAGGTTATGACAACCTCACAGGAGAGGATTATCCCGACAGATCTGCGGAATGAAATGTCCCGGTCTTATCTGGAATACGCCATGAGTGTGATTGTGGGTCGGGCGCTGCCAGATGCCAGGGATGGTCTGAAACCTGTGCATCGTCGCATCCTCTACGCAATGCACGAGCTAGGTTTAACGCACGATCGCCCGTTCCGTAAATGCGCCCGTGTGGTTGGGGAAGTTCTCGGTAAATATCACCCCCACGGCGACACAGCAGTATATGACGCCTTGGTGCGGATGGCGCAGGATTTTTCCATGCGATCGCCCTTAATCAACGGTCATGGTAACTTCGGTTCCGTCGATAACGATCCCCCAGCAGCAATGCGATACACAGAATGTCGCTTGCAGGCGTTAACAGGCACCGCCTTACTTCATGATATCGAATCGGAAACCGTAGATTTCATCGATAACTTCGATGGTTCCCAACAAGAACCCACCGTTCTCCCCGCCAGAATTCCCCAGTTACTCCTCAATGGTTCCTCTGGGATTGCTGTGGGGATGGCGACGAACATCCCCCCGCACAACTTAGGCGAATTGATTGATGGATTAGTCGCCTTAATTCACAATCCAGAAATCACCAATCTGCAGTTAATGCAGTACATCCCCGGCCCCGACTTCCCTACAGGGGCGCAAGTTTTGGGAACGGGGGCGATTAAAGAAGCTTACACCACCGGGCGCGGTTCCATTACCATGCGCGGTGTCGCGAACATCGAAACCGTTGAACAAAGGGGAAGGCCGGAAAGAGAAGCAATTATCATCACCGAATTGCCTTATCAAACCAACAAAGCGGCATTAATTGAGAAAATTGCCGAGTTGGTAAACGATAAACGCATCGAGGGAATTGCAGATATTCGCGATGAAAGCGATCGCGATGGGATGCGCATCGTTATCGAACTCAAGCGCGATGCTTATCCCAGAGTAGTTTTAAATAACCTTTACAAGCAAACCCCACTGCAAGCCAACTTTGGGGCGAATATGCTAGCTTTGGTGAACGGGGAACCCCAAACCCTCACACTCAAGCAATTTTTAGAAGTTTTCCTCGATTTCCGCATCGAATCGATTAATCGCCGCACCCGCTACGAACTGCGCAAAGCCGAAGAACGCGACCACATTTTACAAGGTTTATTAATTGCGCTGTCGCATTTAGACGCGATTATTAACCTAATTCGTCATGCTTCCGATGCACCCACAGCCAAAGGCGAACTCATCACCACCTATGGACTCTCAGAAGTCCAAGCCGATGCGATTTTGCAAATGCAACTGCGGCGGTTAACAGCCCTAGAAGCCGATAAAATTCGTCAAGAACACGAAGATTTACAAGCGCAAATTGCCGATTTGCAGGATATTTTGGCAAGAAGGGAACGAGTGCTGGCAATTATTGAAGAAGAAATTACCCACATCAAAACCAGCTTCGCCACTCCCCGCCGCACGGTAATTACCCATGCAGAAGGTGAAATTGACGACCTTGACCTAATAGCTAACGAAAAAGTTCTGATTTTGCTCACAGAGCAAGGTTACATCAAACGGATGCCCGTTAGCACCTTTGAAGCCCAAAGCCGCGCCACCAGAGGAAAAGCCGCCGCCAAAGTTAAAGATGATGACACCATTGAGCATTTCTTAACTTGCTGCGATCACGATAGCGTTTTATTCTTTAGCGATCGCGGTGTCGTCTACTGCTTAAAAACTTATCAAATTCCCGTAGGTTCCCGTACCAGTCGCGGTACGCCTATTGTGCAATTGCTACCCATCCCCAAGGAAGAAAAAATCACTTCCATTGTCCCCGTCGATGAATTTAGCAGTGAAGAATTCTTGGTAATGCTCACCAAAGGCGGCAATATCAAGAAAACCGTATTAGAAGCATTTAGTAACATTCGCGCCAACGGTTTAATTGCGATTTCCTTAGAAGAAGGCGATCAACTGCGCTGGGTACGACGCGCCAGGGTAGAAGATAGCGTCATCGTCGGTTCCCGTCACGGGATGGCAATACACTTTAGATGTAACCACGAACAACTGCGTCCTTTAGGTAGGGCGACTCGTGGTGTCAAATCCATGAAACTCAAAGCTGGTGATGAATTAGTCGGGATGGATATCCTTCCCGCAGCGATTCTCGACACCCTCAGTACAGTCACAGAAGGCGAAACCGACATCGAAGAGATCGTAGAAATCGAAGACACCGAGAATGAAGAAATCACAGAACTACCAGCTAACGGTAGTACTGGCCCTTGGGTGTTAGTCATTACAATGGGTGGATATGGTAAGCGCGTCCCCGTCGCTCAATTCCGCTTGCAAAACCGTGCCGGTCAAGGTTTAATGGCTACCAAATTCAAAAACCGCAAAACCAAAGACCAACTAGCCACCTTGCAAATCGTCAATAGCGACGACGAAATCATGATGGTCACCAATCGCGGTATTATAATTCGGCAAGCCGTGAATGCAATTTCCGTCCAATCGCGATCGGCTACAGGCGTCAGAGTACAGCGCCTAGACGAAGATGACGCCATCACCGGAGTAGCCATAGTACCTCCTGATACAGGCGATACAGGCGAATTAGAAGAGGCAGAATAAACCTAATCAAATCAATAGGTGAAGTATCAAACCGCTTGGATGGTGTAGCAGCAAGGTAAACTTCTTGCTGACAACTACCAAGCGGTAATTATTTATTCATTAATACCAATTACAGCAGTTTTCACCTATTTGAACCACATCTGTGGTAGGGAACATCGAAAATCTTGTGGTACATACAATAATTTTACTGGTGCCGTGCCCCTACAGCGTGGTCTATTTACCTGAAAATTGCTGTAAAAAAAGAATGCATCTGATTGTAGGGGTATGGCAATGCCATGCCCTCTAGAATATATTAGTGTGCCGCAAACACTATTATTTCTAAATTTTGAATTGGGATTCAGCTATGGGAATTGATGAAATACTTAAAGCTCATCGCGAAGAGATTTTACAAATTGCTGCTAAATACGGGGCTTATAATGTGCGAGTTTTTGGTTCAGTGGCTAGAAAAGAAGCAACACCAGATAGTGATGTGGATTTTTTAATAGAACTTGAACCACAACGAACCTTATTAGATCAAATTGCGTTGATGCAATCCTTAGAAGAATTGCTGAAGCGTAAAGTTGATCTAACTGAACCTGACAATTTACATGAGTTGATTAGAGAGAAAGTGTTACGGGAAGCCGTGGTTTTATGAGAGACGATCGCTTGTACTTGAGCAATATTAAAGAATGCATTGAACGCATCGAATTTTATACTTGTGATGGTAAAGAAGCATTTTTGCAAACAATAATAATTCAAGATGCAGTAATTAGGAATTTTGAAATTATTGGAGAAGCTACAAAGCGTTTATCTCCAGAAATTAGAGCCGCTAATCCAGATGTACCTTGGCAGCAAATAGCTGGTTTTAGAGATGTGCTCATTCATGATTATTTAAAGGTAAATTTAAATCGAATTTGGGGTGTGATAGAGCAAAATTTGCCTCAACTCAAAACAACTGTTGAAGCTATTTTGCCAGACTTATGAATTATCAAATAAAAAAGCTATTTTCATCTGTTAGCCTTTACATTTTATCCCTCATCAGTGGGGTATTAATGGGGCTGACGGTAGCCCCTTTTGGTGCATGGTTCCTCGCATGGATAGCCCTCGCGCCCCTGTGGGTATTAATTGTCCAACATAACCAAGAATTAGCAGGTAAAAGGCGAAAATTTCTCCTTTTACCTTTATTTTGGGGTATCGGCTATCACGGATTAGCTTTATTCTGGATTACTGGTATACACCCAATGGATTGGCTAGGCGTTCCTTGGTTAGCGAGTTTAGCAATTACCAGTTTTTGTTTGACATTTGTTACCCTTTGGGGTGCCGCAATAGTAGTTACTTGGGCTGCTTTAATGGTGCGTTTTGCCACACAGAAGCCGCTTTTACGAGTGCTAATTGGTACAGCTATTTGGTGCGCCTTAGAAGGAATTTGGAGTGCAGGCGCTTTGTGGTGGAGTTCCCTTTCATACACCCAAAGCCCGTATAATTTAGTAATTTTACACCTCGGTCAACTCGCCGGGCCGAGTACCATCACCGCCGCCATCGTCGCCTTTAATGGCTTAATAGCCGAAACCTGGATTAAATACAAAACCTCCTCCGCGTCCTCTGCGCCTCTGCGGTTCATTAATTCATATCTTTTCTTAGCAGCAGGACTATTCATCACCCTACACCTAATCGGTTTTAGCTTATACAACATTCCCCTCAGCAAAAACCCAGAACAAGCCTTAAAAATCGGCATCGTGCAAGGTAACATTCCCAACATTATTAAACTTAAACCAGAAGGATTACAAAGAGCGATCGCAGGTTACACCAATGGATATTTAACTCTAGCAGATTCGCGAGTCGATGCCGTCCTCACCCCAGAGGGAGCCTTACCATTTTTCCAGCGCGACTTAAGCCGAACCCCCATCATCGCCGCTATCAAAGAAAAAGGCGTAGTTGCTTGGATTGGCGCATTTGGGGAACGAGGACGCAGTTACACCAATAGCTTATTTACCTACACAGCTAAAGGTGAAGCCTTGAGCCGCTACGACAAAACCAAACTAGTACCCCTGGGCGAATATATCCCCTTTGAGGCAATTTTAGGACAAATTATTCAACGCCTATCACCCCTAGACGAACATCAAGTACCCGGTTCGCCAAATCAAGTATTTGATACCCCATTTGGGCGGGTAATTGCTGGCATTTGTTACGATTCAGCCTTTTCTTATCTCTTCCGCCAACAAGCCGCCGCCGGGGGACAATTTATTCTCAGTTCCTCCAACGATGCCCATTATACAGCCGCCATGCCCTACCAACACCATGCACAGGATATCATGCGGGCGATAGAAACCGATAGATGGTCAGTAAGGGCGACAAATACCGGATATTCAGGTTTTATCGACCCTCACGGTAGAACTTTGTGGATATCTGAATATAATACTTATCAAATTCACGCCGAAACCATATATCCCAGACAGACACAAACCTTATATGTGCGTTGGGGAGATTGGTTAACACCCTTGTTATTGGTTTTGAGTTTATTGGGCTGGCTAGGGGTTAGGGGTTAGGGGCTAGCAATGCAAAATATATAAGGTGTTGAGGCGTTGGGTTTCGTTCCTCAACCCAACCTACATTTTCATATTAATTTTGAATTTTGAATTGGTATGAGGGATTATGTTCAGAGAGTGATGGCGATCGCAATTTGGAACAATAAAATCAAAGGGTGAACCAAACTACAGGGATTGTAATTCATGGAAGACTTTCCACAACGGAAGCTGCTATCTGCCCTCAGTCATGGAGCGATATTTTTTAGCTCTACAATTGTTTCTATTGGCATACCCATCGCCATTTTATTGATTAGCAACGACCCAATTGTCAAAGATAATGCCAGAGAATCGCTAAATTTTCACATCAACCTTTATATTTACGGAATTATCTTTGGCTTGCTAGTTCTCGTCGGCATTGGCATTTTTTTATTAGCTGGTTTATGGGTAGTCAGTATAATTATGCCAATTATTGCCATAGTTCAAATTTTAGGCGATCGCAATCTCTCCTACCGCTACCCCTTTATCTTCCGCCTCATATAACAAAAAACACCCCCCTATCCCCCTGCCTCCTCACCTCCACTCCCCCTGCAACGTAAACGCCGCCCATTCATAGGGACTGCGCCCCTCTTGCCATAACTTCAACTGCGCTGCACGTAACGCCTCAGCAGGCTTTTTATTTTGCTGTAACATCTGCTTGTAAAACTCCTGCATTAAGATTGACGTACCCTCATCGCTAACTTGCCACAGCGATACCGCTACCCTTGCCGCACCTGCATACATTAAGCCCCGTGTCAAGCCTACCAATCCCTCACCATTAATATTTTTACCTAATCCAGTTTCGCAAGCACTCAAGACAATTAACTCTGCGGGGTAATCTTGGTTAAATAAATCTGCTAACCGCAAGTAACCGCTAATGGCTTTACCTTGTTGATTAACTAAAGACAGTACAATTCCTGATAATGCTGGTTGGTCTTGATTGACAAAGCCGTGAGTAGCAAAATGTAAAATACGGAATTGATTTAAAGCTTTACTCGTTGCCCAATTGTAGTTAGCATCAAAATTTAAAGCTTCTAAACTGCTTCCTGTGGGAATGAGTTTTAAAATTTCCTTGGCTTCTGTGGCGGTATTGACGAGCCTTTGCCAACCATTGCGGTTTAAACTTCTGGCGGAACGTTCTAAGGCGGAACGTTCGAGTTCTAATTCTAAACTTGATTGAGATTTGTCTGATTTTGTTGATTTTGTTGATGTGGCTTTTAATCGCGGATCGTCAACGCTGTATACTGGGTCAGCGAGGATAGCTAAAGCTTTAGATGCAGGTTGACGGTTAGCGAGTTGTTGACGTTGAAAGGCTATGCTTGATGCTGAAGGTAGACTAACAATTTCATGGTTAGCTAATAGGGGTTGATAATTCCAATTTTGTTGTTCAATTGAGTAACAGGGACGAAAAATACTCCGATTAGAACAGTCATTATCTTTTGGTGTTTCTGTTGCAGGTTTTGGCGTTGTGGAATTTTGGGCAGCATTTAAATCAGCCAACGCCGCAAAGGGAATATATTGTAAAGCACCATCAGCGACAATTACTAAGCGTTTTTTACCGAGTTTATCTTTTACAGGTGAGAGAATTAATTGCGTGAGTTCTTGAGCGGCGATATTAATTTGCTGAGTTTTGAGATTAGCGCAAGGATTTTCTTTATCTGTTGCAGAAGGGGGTTTAGAGCGGTTATCGCTAATTAAACAAAATAAATTGATGGCGCTTTTTTCGATATCTTGTTGTTTAGGAAGTTCGTAAGTATCGAGAGAATTTGAACTTACCACCCACAAAAAGCTGCGTTCTTCTCCTAAGGAATATTGTAAAAGTAAGGTGTCTTGATCTAGTTGTTGTTGAATTTGCGGTAATTTGAGAATATCTTTGTCTGGATCTGGGTTTTTTAATTTCGCGTATGCTGGGTTAGAAGTACTAATTTTTGCTTGAATTTCTTGGTATTGGTTGAGGAGATTTTCTATTTCTGTAGTGAGTTTGGCAATTGCGGTTTTGGTGATGGGATCGTTTTTATTGGTTGAACTTTGTAAATTTATGCGCAGGGTATCTTTAGCATCAATTTGCTGACGTAAATCTTGTTCTTGTGCTAATAATTCTGGGTTTGCGCCTTTGATAATTTTGGCGTTGGCTTCGTTTAATAATTCGATGAGGCTGCGGGCGCGGGAGCGTTCGCTGTAATGTAGGGCTAATGCATCGTATCCTTGTGATGGGGATTTTTTGTGCAGTTCCATCAGCAAATCGATGTGGAATTTGTAATAATTTTGCTTGGTGGCGAAGTAGGATGTACGAAGGTCTTTGCTGTTGATTTTGGTGCGTAAGTCTTCGATAATTTTGATAGCTGCTTCTACATTGGTGCGAGATGCTTGGAGATTTCCGCGACTCCGTTCTAAATAGGCGAGGTTATAAAGTGTAGTAGCTTCCGCGCTCCTGTCGCCCACCGCCCGATATAGTGGGAGTGCATTGTTGAAATATTCCAATGCCTTCTGCTTTTCCCCTAAATCGGAGTAAACTAAGCCGATATTATTCAGGGTTCTAGCTTCCCCAGCCCTGTCGCCCACCGCCTGCCTCAGTGGGAGTGCATTGTTGTAATATTCCAATGCTTTCTGGTTTTCCCCTAAAGCGTTGTAAACTAGCCCGATATTATTCAAGGTAGTAGCAACGCCTGCCCTGTCACCCACCGCCCGATATAGTGGGAGTGCATTGTTGAAATATTCCAATGCTTTCTGGTTTTCCCCTAAAACGGAGTAAACTCGCCCAATATTATTCAAGGTAGTAGCTTCTCCACCCCTGTTGCCCACCGCCCGAAATAGTGGCAGTGCATTGTTGTAAAATTCCAAAGCCTTCTGCTTTTCCCCTAAAGCGGAGTAAACTCGCCCGATATCATTCAAGGTAGTAGCTTCCCCACCCCTGTCGCCCACCGCCCGCCTCAGTGGAAGTGCATTGTTGTAAGATTCCAATGCTTTCTGGTTTTCCCCTAAATTGGAGTAAACTCCCCCGATATTATTCAAGGTAGTAGCTTCTCCACCCCTGTTGCCCACCGCCCGATACACTGGGAGTGCATTATTGTAAAATTCCAATGCTTTCTGGTTTTCGCCTAAAGCGTCGTAAACTCCCCCAATATTATTCAAGGTAGTAGCTTCCCCACCCCTGTCGCCCACTACCCGCTTCAGTGGGAGTGCATTATTGTAAAATTCCAATGCTTTCTGGTTTTCCCCTAAAGCGGTGTAAACTTGCCCGATATTATTCAAGGCAGTAGCCTCTCCACCCCTGTCGCCCACCGCCTGCCACAGTAGTAGTGCATTATTGTAAAATTCCAATGCTTTGTGCTTTTCCCCTAAATCGGCGTAAACTCCCCCAATATTATTCAAGGTAGTAGCTTCCCCACCCCTGTCGCCCACCGCCCGCCTCAGTGGAAGTGCATTGTTGTAAGATTCCAATGCTTTCTGGTTTTCCCCTAAATCGGCGTAAACTTTTCCGATATTATTCAAGGTAGTAGCTTCCCCACCCCTGTCGCCCACCGCCCGAATCAGTGGTAGTACGTTGTTGTAATATTCTAATGCTTTGTGCTTTTCCCCTAAATCGTCGTAAACTTTGCCGATACTAACCAGTGTAAGAGCTTCCCATGCTTTATCCCCGGCTTTACGCCACAATATCAGCGCTTCTTGCCATTTTTCTCTTGCCTGTCGCAGTGATTCTGCTGTACCTTGTTGGTAAAGCGCAAACCCTTCTTCAGTTGCTTTCATCGCTGCGGCACGGGTTGCATCTTGTGTTGTGGTTGGCTGCTGGGCAATTTGCGTCAGTTTAAATGTGGCGTTTGCTCCCACAGACTCGGATAATAAAACCACACTCAGCAAGCAGGTTAAAGTGTAAAGCCTATGCATAATTCGTAATTCGTAATTCGTAATTCGTAATTTGTAATTTGTAGGGGCGGGTTTATTTGGATCATCGTTAATCAGCAGGGATATATGTAAACCCGCCCCTACCGTATTTGTAATTGGGAGGTAGACAAGTTATCCAGGCGTTTGGGTGTGAATCTGTGTCTGGATTGGGGATAATTGGGATTATTAAGTTATTTTCAGAATATATACTGAGCTAATGGGATTTAGTTTAAAGCTTGGGTGAATATTGGCTGAGGCTGGTTTCAGTTTTGGCAACAAATGCAAAATATATTGTCTGCTCATGGGTGTTTTTCCTCGCTTTTTTCATATATATCTTTGGTGGGCGAGTACTTATGTAATTTTTGCGTTGTGATGGGGACTTACAAAAAATAAATTACCCAAATTCCGTAGTGCGAGCAGCGTTCGACTGAGCGCTCACGCCGAAGTCTTGCTCGCTTTTGAACACCAGCGAGCGAGACGTTTGTCCTTCGGACACGCTACGCGAACGCACTACAAATTGATTGGGTATTTAAAAAATTGGATGTCCCATGCTAGATATAGGGTATTTCGCGTCAATTATGGATGTAGGGGCATGGCAATGCCATGCCCCCCGCGTCTACCCAATTTCAAGCAATAATTAGGCAATTTTCGCGTTGTGATACCAGATACAGGGTATTTCGTGTCAATTATGTATGTGATGGAATGATATTGTTTGCGGATGCGATGTTGACGACAAGTCTACCCAATTTCAGGGAATAATTAGGCAATTTTTGCGTTGTGATGCCAAATATAGGGTATTTCGCGGCAATTATGGATGCGGGCGGGGGGCATGGCATTGCCATGCCCCTACAATTGTATTGTCGGGTGGTGGGATGATATTGTTTGCGGATGCGATGTTGACGACAAATCTACCCAATTTCAGGGAATAATTAGGCAATTTTCGCGTTGTGATGCCAAATACAGGGTATTTCGCGGCAATTATGGATGTAGGGGCATGGCAATGCCATGCCCCCCGCGTCTACCCAATTTCAGGCAATTATTAGTCAATTTTCGCGTTGTGATGCCAGATACAGGGTATTTCGAGGCAATATGTATGTGATGGGATGATATTGTTTGCGGATGCGATGTTTACGACAAGTCTACGCAATTTCAGGTAAGAATTAGGCAATTTCAGGGAATAATTCGTCAATTTTCGCGTTGTGGTGCCAGATATAGGGTATTGCGCGTTCATTATGGATGCGGGCGGGGGGCATGGCATTGCCATGCCCCTACAATTGTGTTGTTAGGCGATGGGATGGATTGATTTTCTAGGCGATCGCCTTTTCACACGATACGAAATGATAATTTATACCAAATTGTCGGGATGCGTTCACCCGGCTCTAACGATTACCTACCCAATCTAAACAAAGCTGACGGAAATGCTCGCCGCGTACTTCAAAGTTAGGATATTGGTCAAAACTAGCACAAGCAGGAGAGAGCAAAACTACCGAAGCTTGATATTTCTGCGCTAATTCTGCCGATTTGGGGACGGCATTTTCCATCGTTTCGACAATTTCGTAATTATCATAACCCACCTCTTGCAACCTTTGAGCAAAGGCTGGGGCGGCGTTACCAATTAATAGCACGGCGGCGGCTTGGGCTTGAATTTTGGCTAACCAGCCTGTATCATCGCCGGCTTTGGCTTCGCCACCGGCAATCAAAATTGCCGGACTTTGCACAGATGCTAAACCAACTTCGGCGGCGTCGTAGTTGGTGGCTTTGCTATCGTTGATAAAATCAATTCCTTCCCAAGTGCAGATATGTTCTAAGCGATGGGGAACGCCGGGAAATTCACTCACGGCGCGAGAAATTGCTTCAATTTCGATTTCTCCTAACCGCGCAGCTGCAACAGCCATGAGGAGATTTTGCTGGTTATGTTCTCCTACCATGCGCAAGGCGGAGACTTCAACAATTGCTTGGGGTGTGGCGGTGGCGGTTAATTTCTCGAATACCCAGCCATCTTGTATATAAAAGCCTTTATCGCCTATAAGGTGTTCTTTACCTTTAACGCTTGTCCAATAGGCATCAGGCCATTGACTTAAGCCGACTTTGTTTAAGTAGGCATCATCACCATTAAATACTTGCAATTGGGAATTGTGCAAGAGTTTGGCTTTGATGTTGTAGTAATTTTCTAAAGTTTTGTGACGGCTGAGGTGATCTGGGGTGAATGTTGTCCAGACGCCAATGCGGGGCGCTAGGGTAATGGAAGATTCGATTTGATAACTGCTGATTTCGCCAATTACCCAATCTGGTAATTGTTCCGCCAAAGCTACTTCACAGGCTGCGTAGCCAATGTTACCGCAGGCGGGAGCGTCTAAGCCAGCAGATTGAAAAATGGCGGCGATTAAAGCTGTGGTGGTAGTTTTACCATTTGTACCAGTAATACCTACCCAAGGTTTAGTTTGCAAATATCGCCAAGCCAGTTCCATTTCCCCGATAGTTTCAATACTTAATTCTCTGGCTTTGATTAATACCGGAATATCCCAGGGAACACCAGGACTAACAACTATTAATTGCGGTAAATCGACATCATTTAATTCTAGGGAATGCCCTAGTTTTACTGTGATGTTTTCTGTAGCAAGTTCTTGTTGTTGTTTAAGGAGGGTTTCGGAGGTGTTGCGATCGTTTAGCTCCACCTCCCAGCCTTCCCTTTGCAACAATCTCGCCGCAGCAATCCCGGATTTTCCTAATCCAATGATAGAGGCTCTAGGCATAGATTGTGTATAGCACCGTTCCCTGGTTAAGCATTAATAATGGTAGCGTTTCTGAGCAAAAATTACACCTAGTTTTTGTTGATTTGGGCTACAAATTTTTGACGATCGCACCAAAGTCAGCTAAAACACGGGCGTGATTGCGCAGCAGTCCTAACAAATTTAACCGGTTGCGCTTAATTGCTGGATCGGAATCCATAACTAAAACACTATCTGCACCATCAAAAAAGCTACTCACAGTAGGAGCAATTTCGCCTAAGGCTGTGACTAACAGTTGATAATTGCGCGATCGCGCGGCGGCTTGTGTTTGCGGCACTAATTCGACTAAGGCTTTGTAAAAAGCTGCTTCGGAAGACTTTTGGAAGAGTTCCTCACGGACTAAGGTTGTGGGGTCTAATTGTTGTGTATCTAAATCTCCTTGCGCCGCTAAACGTGTGGAACGGTTAACAGTTTCATAGATGGTATCTAAAGTACCATCACGACGAATTTGTTGCAGGTATAAAGCGCGATCGCGGACATCTAATAAATCCTGTAGTGCCCGTTCGGTATATTCGGGGTCATTCTCGCCTAAAACTGCATTGACTAAATCGTAATCAATCTGTTTTTCTTCTTGCAATAAGGTACGGATACGCTGTAAGAAAAATTCTCGCAGATTGGCGATTAATTGGGTTTTATCTTTGTCATACTTAGCAACAAAATCTGCGGTGATTTGCTCTAGTAAATCAGCTAAATTTATGCCTAAATTTGCCGACCAGGTAATATTAATTACCGCATTTGCTGCCCGCCGTAAAGCAAAGGGATCGGAGGAACCGCTAGGAATTAAACCTAAGCCAAAAATACTGACTAAAGTATCTAATCTATCGGCTAAACCGACAATTTGCCCGGTAAGAGTTGCAGGTAAAATATCATCGGCTCCCCTGGGTAAATAATGCTCAAAAATCGCTTTGGCAACTTCTGGCGTTTCTCCACTAGCTAAAGCATACTTTTCGCCTATTACTCCCTGTAATTCGGGGAATTCATAGACCATTTGGGTTACTAGGTCAGCTTTACAGAGTAAGGCGGCTCTTTGGATATGTTGGCTTTGATTTTCTGGTAATTGTAGCTGGCTGGCGATTTGGGCGGCGATTTTAACGATGCGTTCTACCTTCAGCCGCAAGGAACCTAAATCTTCTTGAAAAGTGACTTTTTCTAACTGTGGTAAAAAGCTTTCTAAGGGCTTGGCTAAATCAGTTTTGTAGAAAAATTGCCCATCAGCTAGTCTGGCTCTGATTACCCTTTCATTACCTATCGCAATAATATCGGCTTTACTGGGATCGCCGTTAGAAATTGTGATGAAATTAGGTAATAATGCTTGATGCTTTTCATCCTGGAAAACCGGGAAATAACGCTGGTGACTGACCATGACAGTGGTAATCACCTCAGTAGGTAAGTTCAAAAATTCAGCTTCAAAATTACCCACAACTGTTGAGGGATACTCGACTAAATTTGTAACTTCCGCTAATAAATCCGGGTAAATTTCCGTAGTTCCACTTAAATTAGCAGCTGATACCTGCACTTGTTCTTGAATTGTTTTCGCGCGTTCCTCGGCATTAACTACAACAGAAGCCAAGCGAAGCGTGGTAACATAATCTGTAGCTTGGGAAATTGTGACCGTTTCCGGATGCAAAACGCGATGACCGCGAGAAATGCGATCGCTCTTCACCACCTTAGAAGCATTTACCAACTCAATCGGCAATACCGCCGCATCCAACAAAGCCACCAGCCAGCGAATCGGGCGCGAAAATCTTACATCCCCATCACCCCAGCGCATTAATCGCTTACCTTCTAACCCCAAAATCCATTGAGGAACCAGTTCTGTTAATATTTCCGCTACCGGTCGTCCGGGAATACTTTTGTTAACAAAGACAAAATCCCCTTTATCTGTCGGGCGAATTTGCAGCGCGGCGATTTCCACACCTTGCTTCTTCGCAAAACCCAAAGCGGCGGGTGTAGGTTGTCCATCTTTAAAAGCAGCTTGGGCGGGAGGGCCTTTAATTTCCTCTTCCCTGTCTGGTTGCTGGGAAGGTAAACCCTTGATTAATACCGCCAATCGCCGGGGAGTACCGTAAACTTCCACAGCATCGCTAGTTAAACTATTTATAACCAAACTTTGCGGAATTAGCGATCGCCATTGTGCCAACGCCCCACCGAGAAAACCTGCGGGTAGTTCTTCTGTACCAACTTCTAATAAAAAATTCGCCATAGGACAACTTTGGTAAAACAGCCAGTTTCAACAGTTTACAGAAAGTCGGCGGGAAAACCCACTGTTTTCAGGGTGGGGAACAATTGTAGAGACGCGATTCATCGCGTCTTTGCTTTGCCCCATGCCCCATGCCCAATGCCCAATGCCCCATGCCCAATGCCCCATTTTGTGATATTTTGCGATCGCATCCGCATTTTTTAGCTCGCAAGTTGGATTCTATATACAGTTGTTGTGAGGGCTAGTAAAATGCCTACCGATTATATTTTGTTTGTGCATGGGGTAAAAGTTTACGATCAAAAGGTATTTGAAGGATTATGTCAGCTTCTAGTAAAGGGCATTCAGGAGTCAATTACCGATAAATCGCGGACGATTAAGCCAATTTTCTTTTTCTGGGGAGATTTAAATTTACCCGCACAACAGGAATTAGTCACCAGAATCGAAGCTTCTTCAAAGTGGAATGAATTTTGGTTTAGAGATTTTCGTACAGAACAAATACTAGAATTTGTCGGAGATGCAGCACTTTACTTAAGTCGCCATGTAGGTACCCAGGTAGTGCAAAGGTTTCAACAGCAAGCTTTTAGCCAACTGACAAATGTGCAAACAAGCGATCGCTTACATCTCATTACCCATAGTTGGGGTACAGTTATCTTATTTGACATTCTCTTCGCTCGCCGTTGGGAAGATCCCATTTTAGATGAGTCGGTGCGTAACAGCGTCAAAGCATTGCGTAACATTCTTTTTGGAATAGATCCCAATCCTCAAAGCGGAATTCCCATCGCTAGTATTCACACACTGGGTTCGCCATTAGCATTATTTAGTCTGCTGAATATTAGCGGTAACGTTAACGGCGTTAGTACTCACGATCTCACACCCGAACTCAGCACCCTGTTAGCCAATTTACATAACTTGCGACAAAAACCCCTAGCTTGGTGTAACTTTGCGCACCCCGGCGATCCCATTGCTTACCCCTTAGAAGGACTCAAGCCGATGCTTTTAGCCAGCAGCAAGGACTATGTAGACATCCAAGATGTCATCACCGATAAAGGCAATATATTTAATATGCCTTTTAGACAGAGATTATTACCATTATTCTGGGGTGGTGAAGCACATGGTAGCTATTGGAAGAATCCCTTAGTTAGTCAAACCATTAGCGAAGTCATTCGCAGCACAGTTTAAATTTAATCCTGTGCTTACACCCCACATCTGTCCTAGGGAACACCGACAATCTTTTGGTACATACAATAATATTACTGGTGCCGTGCCCCTACAGCGTGGTCTAGGGACATCCAATTTTTTTAATACCCAATAAATTTGTAGTGCGAGCATCTTGCTCACTTTTGAACACCAGCGAGCAAGACTTCGGCGTGAGCGCTCAGTCGAACGCTGCTCGCACTACGAAATATGGGTAATACCATTTTGGATTTTAGATTTTAGATTTTGGATTGTGGAACATCTATTGGATAAGCGTTTCAGATTTCCATCTGTCGCAATCATTTTTCAAACTGGTATAATTTATTGTTTGTAAGGGACTTCCAAGAAATAAATTATCCAATCTTGTGGGGTGGGCAGCGTTCGACTGAGCGCTCGCGCCGAAGTCTTGCCCGCCTTTGACTATGGGCGGGCGAGACGCCCACCCCACAATAAATAGTTGTATATTTTTTTATTTGCAAGTCCCTAAGTCCCCTATTTACCTGAAAATATAGCTGTAGCTAGATAGATTAGGACATCAACCTAAGATAAAACCCTGACAATAAAAGGCTTTTAAGTCTGTCAACAGTCAACAGTCAACTGTCAACTGTCAACAGCTATAGCTGTAATTTGACACCAATGACGCCCATCCCAGAAAAGCGCTTCGGCGCATGGCAATGCCAGTGCCCCTACAGTCAACGATAATTTGTACCTCAGCAACTGGCAATTTGCTATATATTTAATTACGCCGATCTACTTATCTGAAATTAAAATTTCAATTAAATCTAAATAAAATTTTCTTTAAGTTATTAAGTAACGTCAATCACAGTCTTTATATAACATATATTTTATTAATTAATAAAGTCTGCATCTAATACTTTAGGAAAATGCTTTGATTAAGAACATCATAGCTTTTATAGCTAGTTTAGTTTTTAGTATTGCAGCAAAAATCCTGCTGGAAAAATTAGTTAAAGCACATCATTTACCTACATTTCAGACTTTAAGTATAGCTATTTTCAGTAGTTATATTTTGATGATGCTGAGTATCTTACAAAATATTCTGGTTAAATCTAAACAAGGTAAATAATAACCAGAAAAAATGTGACACATTGTAGGGGTCAATCAATTTTTGATTTTGGATTTTGGATTTTAGATTGACCCCATGCACGCCACTTGACGCCAGTCGCCTCAAGTCGGGAAACCCGCCCACAGCGCTGGCTCCTTTAATCCGGGAAACCCGTCCACCGCAGTGGCTTATGAATGCAGGGGCTTCAATTAAAATTTTTTGATTTTGGATTTTAGATTTATTCCACGAATAAATTCGGGGGCTACCCTGCGGGAACGCTACGCGAACAGACCAGTTTAGATTTTAAATTTTGAATCTTCAATCCAAAATTTAAAATCTAAAATCTAAAATTCGCTGAGGCAATGCCTTGCCCTCTAGAATATAATAAAAATGTCACCCCAGAATTGATTGGAGTGACTTCAAGCCCTAAGATGATGTATTACACACAAGATTATTATCAGGTAAATACTCAGAATTTCTCTCTATCAAAAGAGAGTTAGTTTTTATCATAGTATCTACCGTAAGTCATACAGCTTAGACAATTACTCCGCAGATGTATCTGTTTGGTTTGTTTCTATACGTGATTTTTTGCGATCGGATCTGCGCGTTCCCCCAGCCATCCCGTACTCATTGCTATTTTTGCCATAGACAGAGGCAATACTCAGCAGCATTTTCTCAGAATAAATGTTGATATCGCGTTCTGCTTCCAATAATGCATTCAGCGTGATATCAACCATTGCTCTGGCTTGATTGTATGCCGTTAACTTGTCTCGCAAATCAAGAATTTTTGTGTTGTAATTAATAACTGACAAACCTTTACCCAAGTCTAAGTGAGAATCGATCAATTGCATTCCTTCTATCCGTCGTTCAGCTTTGATGAGTGCAGGGGAGTTACGCTTGCGCTGCGCCATACAATTGTCCTATTTGAATAGATTGAACCCTGATTGTGTTTTATACTGAGTTCTTTTGACACTCTTACCATAATCAAAAATTAGATACACTAGCCACAGTAAACATACACAAGTTTTTAGGCATGGATAGCAGTAAAACCTATAAAATGGGGTAGTTTTGCGGAAATGAGTTTTTAAATGCCGTGATATGAGTTGTTAAGTTAAAATCTGAGTCAAAAAGTTACTTTGCCAGTCGTTAGAGTTAAAATCTGAGTCAAAAAGTTACTTTGCCAGTCGTTAGAGTTAAAATCTGAGTCAAAAAGTTACTTTGCCAGTTGTCAGAGTTAAAATCTGAGTCAGAAACTTACTTTGCCAGTCGTAATAGTTAAAATCTGAGTCAGAAACTTACTTTGCCAGTCGTAATAGTTAAAATTTGAGTCAGAAACTTACTTTGCCAGTCGTAATGCACATTTCCGTCCAGTGTCTCCTCGATCTATGAACCCATTCAGAGCATATTAGTAAGGTAATATCTGCTGTATGCTTGCGTATAAATATAGTATAATATTTATCATTTTCTAAGTATTTTTGCTATTTAGAGACAGCTTTTTTAAATTTTCCGTGGCTGTGAACAAACCTAGCAAGCTAGTCTATGGGAAAAAAATAAAGCGCAGTAATATGGCTATTAATTAATCTAGTGAATATCAATAGTTATTGTTTCCTTGCTCATGGGTTATTTTACTTCTAATTGTGCTGTCTAACCTGCTTAAATTCTCTACTCTCGGTTGTGAAACATATTAATCCGGCTCAAGACATAGCTATATTTTTCAACACTTTTCTTGGGTAAATATATAGCTGTAGCCAGATAGATTAGGACATCAAACTAAGATAAAACCCTGACAATAAAAGGCTTTTAAGTCTGTCAACAGTCAACAGTCAACTGTCAACAGCTATATAGCTAAAATCTCAAATTTTTCCAATAAGTGTGTAAGCAAATATCAGGAGATTTATTAATAAATAAAATAAGTGTATCTGACATTGTTGTAATTTGTTCAAGCTGTAAATATTGGATGGTTATTCATCAGATTTTTATAAAATGCTAAATAGCAATTCAAACTTTTCCAGCGTTCAGGTAATCAGAAATAAAATTTTTGGACTCAATGGACAAGAATTTATTACCCAAGGACTCTATGGTTTCACTTGGAATGAAATACGCGATATTTATTTAGATAATGGAAGTTATAATGCTATTAAATATGTTTTTAATGGCTTAAACAATGATAATAAACTAGGTTCTACACAGGATAAGGAAAAAATAGACCAGAAAATTACAAATATTTATACGATTCAAAATGCGGTAGTCATGTTTGAAACAGGCGATCGCATGATGGGGTATGAGAACAATAGCAAGAATATTGGGGCTAAGTTAGGTCAAAGCCGCAATCAGGATTCCAGAATACCAAGGGAATATAGATCTAATCTTACCAGAATTGATATTAACCAAACAAATATCAATCCCATCTTACCACCCTTAAAATTTGCTAACTTTAAAACAATTGGTAATAGAATTTATGACCCTAATGGAGAAGAATTTATTGCCAAAGGTATCAATTCCTTTACATGGGATCGGAGCTATGATACTTATTTAAAAAGTTGGGGATTTAATACTATCAGAGTTCCTAATTATTTATTAGGTAGTTATAATCAACCCCACCCAGCAAAAGATAATTATCAAACAAACCACAAAATTGTTGATGTCTATACAAGTCAAGGTGCGGTAGTCATTTTTGACGCTCACGATCGCATCGGTGGATATTACGAAGGCGATCAATGGGAAATTCTCAAAGACTATTGGCGCGCAATGGCGAGAGAATTTAAAGATAATCCTTATGTTTGGTTTAACTTACATAACGAACCCGGAAATAGCAAGGCTCAACCGGAAAAATGGGTAAATTATCATCGTCAATTAGTTGATATTATCCGAGGCGAAGGTGCTAAGAATGTAATTGTCATTGATGGAGAAGCTTGGGGACAAGATTATCACACCCGGACAATTGCTAACGCTGCTCAAAATATTATGGCAGGTAACGAAAATATTGTCTTTTCTATCCATGTTTACGATCAGTGGGTAAATAAAGATATTGGCGCTTATTTCGATCAACTCCAGGCGCAAGATATTCCCATGATAGTGGGTGAATATGGCTCGGAAAATATCGGCAAAAGTGTTATTCAAGCTAGTTCTAATATGATGGTAGCAGCTCAGTCACGGGAAATTGGCAGAATTGCTTGGGTAGGAATTGCTAATGATAATAATGATTTGACCTATGGAAAAGGTGGTCATGCTTATTATTTTAATGGTACTAACACAGAAATTTTGACCGAGTTAGGTAATTTAGCTTGGCAAGATTTGCAGCGCACTGAGGATTTAGGTTATGCAGATCATAACTTTTGGACGCGCTTTACCAGTCCCGACAAAGCTTCTCTAGCAGATCAACAAGGTGCTTTTGGCATTGTGATCACTAACGTTTCTGGTAATAAAAATTTCGCCAATCAATCCAAATCTAGCATCTTTATTTCGGGTGATATTGGTAACAATAAATTCCAAACAGGAGATAAAGACGATGTATTAATTGGTGGAGAAGGTGCTGACAGACTTTCTGCTCAAAATGGTAATGATTTACTAGTAGGTGGTAAAGGTGATGATGACTTAACAGGCGGTTCTGGGAATGATGTTTTTTATATTGATGGTAAAGATGGCGGTAAAGATGTAATTACAGACTTTAACCCAGAAAATGATGCGCTTTATATCAATAATATTCTGCAAGTTGCCCAAGCTTGGACTAAAGCTGGATTAGACAAAACTAACCGTTATGGACATTTGGGTGCGTTGCGCGTGACAAATTTAGAAGATTTAGCTGATTTAAGCAAGTTGCTAAATCGCATGGGAGGGAATTTTGGAGCTTACACTACTAAAAATCAAAATCAACTAGTTTTAGATTTAGGCGAAACTATAGTGCAGCTAAATGGTTTAGGCGATAAGGTGAAAATAATGCCAACACCATGAATAAATAGGTTGGCGCAGTGAAAGAACCTTAGATGTAGAAAGAATTGGCTGATTTAAATTTTGGGTTTCATTTAAGAGAATTGGTTTTATTATGGCAGCGCAATTAAAGATAGCTGCTCACGGCTATGATTTGTCGTTGGTAAGAATTACAAAGCTATTTAATTTGATTTCAATCTATAGGCTAGTGCTACCCATTCATTTTGTCGCTCACAATCGACATATTCAAATCCTAAATCTGTGAAGGCTACAGCTAAATCTTCCTCATAATCATCGGTAAAACCAGCTAAAATTACTAATCCATCATTGATATTAGTTGTACATAGCGCTTTTTGATAATCAGCAGCTAAAGCAATATGAAATCTACCGGGAATATTGGCAACGATTAAGTTAAATTGATTTGTCGCGGTAACTGTAGGTACATTATTAATAGAATCTCCCCCTAACCAATGTCCTAAGTCGCTACCACATCCTAAACTACCTTCGGTGACGGTGACTTGTTGCTCTACATTATTGCGTAATACAGCGTCTTGAGTTGCTTTAACAGCGATGGTGTCATTATCTAACGCTAAAACATTTGCCCCCAATTTAGCGATCGCAACACTTAAAATCCCAGAACCCGAACCTAAATCCAGAACCTGCATCCCTGGGGTAACATAACGTTCAAGTAATTTGAGGCTCAATATCGTTGCTGGATGTAAACCACTACCAAAAGCCAAGCTTGGTTTAAGTCTTAAAGTAATTTCCTCACATTTACAGGTATAATTTATATCAGCAGACACAACAACAAACCTTTCCCCAATCCGATGTATCAACGAACTCGCAATTTCTGTATCTGCTGGTTTATCTTCTACCACAGCCATCTGCAAATGAGTAGCCATTCCCGTGCGCTGTAATGGCGAGAGTAATTGCGCGATTTCTGCGCCTAGGATATCTGCATAAACATCATTGGGTAAGTATAAACTGATAGTAAATACCCAGTCTGGTGCAATTTCCTCACTCTCAACTTCTGTATACGTTTTAATATGAACGTCGCTAGTAAAATTATTTTTAGCCAGTAGGGTACATACCCAATCAACCGCCTCATTTGTGGTATCGAGGCTTAATTCCATCCATGACATAATTTAGTTCCTAGTCATTATGTTAGAGACGCGATGAATCGCGTCTGTACAAGAAAGATAATTGTCATTTGTAGATATTATCCTCCTTGTCTCCCATGCCTAATGCCCACTCGCCCTGAGCGAAGCCGAAGGGATACCCAATGCCCAATGCCCATTTTTAATCACTCACGCGCAAGCCCATAATTACTAAATCGCGTTCAACACCATCAAGTTCAGCGATATTGGGTAAATGTCCCCAAGGTCGAAAGCCGAAATTGGTAAATAATTTTAAACTGGGGTGATTATGGGCAAAAATAAAGCTAATTAAAGTTTTTAAACCTAAATTAGGGCTTTGTTCAATAGCTTGTGTTAGGAGTTTTCGCCCTAAACCGCATTTTTGAAAGTCTGGCTGAATGTAAATGCTAATTTCCGCAGTCTTATTGTAAGCTGGTCGCCCGTAAAAAGATTGAAAACTCAGCCATCCGGCAATTATACCGTTTTCTTCTACCACCCAGAGCGGTCTATGAGAAGGCGATCGCCCCCGAAACCAATTCAGGCGACTTTCTACCGATACCGGCTCTAAATCAGCGCTGGCCATGCGGCTAGGAATTGCAGCATTGTAAATTGCTACAATAGTAGGTAAATCATCTTCATTTGCATGGCGGATAGTCATTGCTGCCGGGTTTAGGGGAATTTTTCTAAAAATAATTAAAAATCATACAGCCTTCGAGCCAGTAATTCTATAGGTTAGGTTAGAAATAGTTATGTTGCTGATATCAGGTTAGCAACAAGCGATCGCTATCATCTAACTCTTGCCAAAGCAACAACTATCGGCTGTTTCCTCTTTTCTCATCTACAGCCTATAAATTTACCGTTACTTTCACTACAATTTTTTCCCCCTGAAACTGTATTCAATTTTACTCTTTATTATCTAGTAAACAACTCATAGATATACCTCCTTTGATTATTCATCCATTAAAATTATCAACCCATAAAATCACCTACTTATACCAAAACCCTCCAAAAATATAGAACCCAAAAAACTCTGCGTACCTTTGCGCTAACCTTAGCGTACCTTTGCGTTAAATAAAAAAATCTACAACCTCACAAACAAATAGTCTTCAACATATTCCTTCCCCCATTTCCAGCTAAAGATAGAGGGTTAAAACTTTATCCATAGCTAGAATATGCGTAATTAGAAATATCTAAAACTTAAATTAAAATGTCTATAAATTCTCCCCTAAAGGATACGGAAATCACCAAAAAAAATCCGCATAATCTAGAATTTGAAATTACACTTTTTATAGCCAGACTTAAAAATGGTGTTTGGCTAGCGGGAATTCCCTCATGGCTTTTTGGCATCACAGATAGAAGCTTCGCCGCTTTTGCTGATGGTTATATCTCTGCTTTAGAAGTATTCCAATTATTTACAGCTTCATTCTTCTTTGTGAGTTGGCTGTATTTAAGACCAGAAACGGATTTACAGAATATTGATGGATACCTTTGCCCGACTCAAAATAATCGCTTTGAGTTAAAAAAGCGGCACATGATCAGTCAAGAATATATTTTGCCAGTGCCTTATTTGTGCCAAATTTATCATTTATTGAACTTAAAGCATTTAGAAACTATCCACAAGTTTAGTCTGAACAATTTAAGAGTAATTAATATTAGCTCATTCCAGAAGACAGATGGCGGTGGTACAATCAAGTTTCAAACAGTATTAGACTCTCCATTAAACGCTTTAAGAATTTGGCGACAGCCAATAGTTGAGGTAGATTTAATTTTACATACGCCCTATACCATTGAACTAAGTATTCCCGTCTATAATGGTAAAAGAATCACCGTGATGTTTTATGCATTACCTCTATCTCAGCGAGAGCATCATCTATTTATAGAAATCTACAGCGATTTAGACTGGCCAAAACCAATACTACAAGTTTTATTGCATTTTGCTTCCTGTTTAACTTTATTTGAAGACTTACCTTATTTACGTAATCTCTACGAAAAAAATATTGAGCGTTTATTTCATCTGAGTTTAGCTTCTAATCATCAAACCATGTTGCTGTTTAAAAGATTTGTTGAATTATATGGTTCCAGCACAAAAACACCCAAATTATTGGAAGGAAGCAAGTGATAATTCGTAATTCGTAATACCCTTCGGGAAGCCGCTACTCTTCGAGAACGCTCCGCGAACGCGTCTACGTAATTCGTAATTTGTCACGAGTACAGATAATCGTTGATTGTAGGGGTATGGCTGTGCCCATACGTGTCAACTTAAGCAACAGATGGCTGATTGCAAGGCTAACCTACTCGCCTTGGAATGAATTCCAAGGGCCAAAAGCAAAGTTTACTAAAGTAAACTGGGGATAAGTGATAATTTTTAGTTAGCTTTAGCTTACTTTTGCTATTAGACTCAGAATTCATTCTGAGGCGGGCTATGGGTTTCGCGTTAAGTAGACACAGGTGAGTAGTGCCATACCCCGAAGCGCGTACCTCATTTACCGGAAATATGCTATCTGTAGGGTTAGCAATGCCAACTGTACTAATTTTTAGAGATGTGGTTTAGAGTTCAAAAAGCTCGATAAGCTGATCTCAATCTTCGTATCGACTAATTGATTACCAACTGCTAGGCGATTACCTGTCAGCCAAATCTGTTGAGGTTGGAATTGATAGATTCTGCGGGGGGAATCATGTAAATAATCTGCCACAGTGCGATTAAGTTGCTTATTTGCTCGCTTTTCTAGCAATTTCATCGTTTTTTCGATATCATCTGCATTTATCTCAGCCGCAGCACCAGACAAATATACACCTTCTGCCGAACCTTGAGCCACGCTGGAATTAAAAATAGCGATCGCAACTCGCCCAGAATTATGATAAATATTTTGTGAATGCTGGGAGACAATAGCCGAACTCCAGTATATATACCAGTGTTCATCATAAGCAAAAAATACAGGTGATGCCCAAGGTTCACCTGCTGGAGAACAAGTAGATAAAGTGCAATATATGTTATTAATAATCAAATTTTGCGCTTTGGCGATGATTTCTGGTTTTTCCGAGTCTATTGTATTTATCCATCCGTTAGTAGCGCTTGCAACCTGCATAAAAATCTTTTTCCCCTCCAAATAATTAATTTATCGCTAATTAGTTGCTCAAATACAATTATTGTGTAATATAGTTATTTTCTCTGACTTATTTTTTTTATTTTGCGTTGTTTAGATCCCCGACTTCTGGTAGAAGTCGGGGATCTGAATGATAAACTTAAACTAAAAAAATACTTTTATGCATCAATTATCTGCTAAAGATTGGCTGTTAATTAAACAACGACTAACTCCTTATTTATTTTTGCTACCAGCTTTAATAATTTTAGGTTTAACAGTATTTTGGCCTGCATTGCAAGCCTTTTATCTCAGTTTTACCAGTTATGAAGATATTGCTCAACCGCCACAATGGATAGGGATAAATAATTTTTTTAAGTTGTGGCGAGATAAAGTTTTTTGGCAAACTTTGACTAATACTTTTATTTATCTGGTTGGTGTAGTGCCAATTTTAGTAATTGCGCCTTTAGGGTTAGCAATTTTAGTCAACCAAAAACTCAGAGGAATGACTTGGTTTAGAGCAGCTTACTATACCCCAGTAGTAATTTCAATGGTAGTTGCCGGAATTGCTTGGAAATGGTTGTATGCAGAAAAGGGATTACTGAATCAGTTGTTACAAGGTTTAGGGATTGTGGCTGAAGGGATTCCTTGGTTAACTGATAATAATCCACCGATGAAAATTTTTGGTATTGTACCAATTTCTTTAGCCAGTGTCATGGCTGTGACTGTCTGGAAAGGTTTAGGCTACTACATGGTAATTTACTTAGCAGGATTACAATCAATTCCTGCTGATGTGTATGAAGCCGCAGCAATTGATGGTTCAGATGGTATTCGCAAACATTGGGATATTACTGTACCTTTAATGAAGCCTTATCTGGCTTTAGTGGCGGTAATTTCGGCGATTTCCGCTACCAAAGTGTTTGAAGAAGTATATATTATGACCCAAGGCGGGCCGCTAAATCGCTCAAAAACAATTGTTTATTATTTATATGAGCAAGCATTTAGTAATTTGGAAATTAGTTATGCTTGTACAATTGGATTAGTATTATTTTTAATAATTTTGGGATTGTCAGTTTTGCGATTAGTAATTAATCGGCAAGGTGGCGACAATATCACAGTTTAATCATTCCGGTTGTGGTAAATTAAGTAAATTATGCTTGACATTTTGCTGCAATTATTCTTGAGAATGGTTATTTGGAAATAGATAAGCGATCGCCGCACAACCAGAAGCAGTTAATAGGCTGACCAAAAATGCAGCTAATATGAAGGTAGACATATTCGATGATGAGTTGGTTGTAGTTGTATAGCAATTACCTAAATTTTCACTATCCTTGACGCTCAATCGCAGTCACAGAGACAGTAAAAAATCTGATGATTGGGAGTAATATGTCTCATCAATCTCAGCACAATAGAGGTAAAAGCTGATTTTTACTTGCACCAAAATAAGAGTTTAGTCTCTCACTATCCATGATTTAAAAACTAGGGTTTCTAAATCTTAAACTAGCAATTTGATATGACATCATCATGACTACCTTGTGTCAATATATTGTATGCGCAGCAATTTGCTTAATCGTTTGACTAATAAGTTTGTATATGATGCTACATTGCAACTTGTATAGAATCAAAATAATGGATATTTATGGTGATATTGTTTATTTTAAGTTAAAACAGCCAATTCTGCCAACATATAAGTTTATTTTCTCGATTTATACCCGATTAATCTAGCTATTCTCTCTCCCCTAGTCCCTATTTTCCAGCTAGAAACCTGCGGGAAACAGAAGACAAATTTTCGTCTTTATAAATCTTGGTCAAAAACCTAACACTTGCATTGATTTTTCTAGCACCTCTTTGGGGCGGAATGGTTTAGTCAGATATAAATCGGCACCTACATCAATACCTTTTTGCTTATCAAACTCCTGCCCTTTGGCTGTTAACATCACGATATAAATATCAGTCATTTGCAAATCATGTTTCACAGTATGACAAACTTCCAAACCATTCATTTTCGGCATCATCACATCAAGAAAAACTAAATTTGGTTTTTCAGTTTTAATTTTTTCTAACGCTTCTTCCCCATTTCTGGCGGTGAGTAGTTCAACACCCTCATCTTCTAGGGCTTCTAGGGCTTGTTCCATTAAAGTTACGATATTAGGTTCATCGTCAACAATCAAAATTTTTTGAGTCATATTATTTAGGATATTGGGCATTGGGCATTGGGCATTGGGCAATTCAATTTTGGATTTTGCGAAAAGTCGGAGCGCCGGCTTCCGGCGATCTGAACTTTTCAAGACGGATTTGTGATAGCGCAGCGTTAGCGAGTCCGCGAGCGTCTTTTGGATTGGGTTTGAATCTAAAATCTAAAATCTAAAATCTAAAATTCCTTATCCCCCTTCCCTCGTCCATTTTGGAAATTATCGGACAGCATAATAAACAATACATTTTCCAATTCCTTCTCAAACTTGAGAGTTTTCACTAAATCAGCTTCTTGGGAGACAAGAGCATCGATAATAATCATGTCAGGTTTGACTGAGAGGGCTTTGTTGATGCATTCTTGGGGATTGGAGGCTTCAATTACGTTATAGCCTTGAGTTTGCAATACATCCGAGATGGTTTTTAAAGTTGATGCGTTGCGATCTACAACTAACACCTTTTTACTGGAAGTACCTTGAGAAAGCAGCGAGCCAATTTCGCTACGGAGTTGTTCGGTATTAATTGGCTTGGTAAGATAGCGATCGATGCCAATATGGTAACCTCGTTCTTTATTTTCAATAATTGACAAAATAATGATCGGTATATCTGCGGTATGCGGATCGTTTTTGAGGACGGCGGCGACATCAAAGCCGTTAATTTGCGGCATCATTACATCCAGCAAAATTAAATCGGGACGGTGGATTTTGATTTGCTGGATTGCATCCATACCATCTTTGGCTTCGCGGACTTTATAGCCTTCATTTTCTAGTTGTTGGCGCAACAGTTCGCGAATATTGATATCATCATCGACTACCAAAATAGTTTTGCGGTTCTCATGCAAGACGGAATTGGTGACGATGACATGTTCTTTAAGCTGCTTCACCAATGCTTCGAGATTGAGATTAGCACTGGCTTTATGCTCGTTGGTGTAAAAGGGAATGAGGAAGGAGAATGTGCTACCTTTACCTGGTTCGCTTTCTACCCAAATTTTACCGCCGTGATGCTCAACAATTTGTTTGCAGATGGGTAAGCCTAAACCGGTACCTTTGGGTTTATCGGTGAGGGTGTCACCAACTTGGCGGAATTTCTCGAAGACTTTTGGCTGATCTTCTGGAGCAATTCCAATACCTGTATCGATGACGCTAACACAAACACCATCATGATGTTGTTTAAGACGACAGGTAATAGAACCAGATTGAGTAAATTTGACGGCATTAGATATCAGGTTGATCAAGACTTGCAACAGCCGATTGCGATCGCCTATTATTTGCGGTAATCCTGGTTCAATTTCCGTAATTAGCTCCAAACCATTAGTTTCAAATAATGCTGATGTGGAATTGCTTGCCCAGTCAATTAACTCACTGGGATCTACAGGCTCCATGTGCCATTCCACCTTCCCTGCTTCCATTTTAGCGATATCTAAGACATCGTTAATCAAGGATGTGAGCCGTTCAGCTTCGGAAACGATAATGTTAAGATTATCACCTACCCGCTTGATGGTTTTTTGCAATTTGCGATCGTCGGTTGTCAAGATGGGAAAGACATCGGTTTCGAGCTTTTCTTTAATAATTGAGGCAAAACCAAGAACAGAAGTTAGGGGTGTCCGCAGTTCGTGAGAAACCGTGGAGATAAAGTCTGTTTTCATCTTGTCAACTTCTTTTTCTGCTGTGATATCGCGAATTAGTAAGGCGGAACCAAAGCAGGTAGGCGGTTCATTTTCTACGGTTTTCTTAAAGATAGCCGTTGCAACTGCTTGCCCAATTTTTTCCTTAGCTAAGGCAATTTCCGCAGCAAATACCTCTTGGGGATGAGACTGGGTTTGTTCAATTAAATGTGCTAACCCGGATATCGGCAGTTCTCGATAATGTCCGTTGAGTTGGCTGGCTGTCAATCCATGCATAGTTAAAAAAGCTGGATTGAAGTGGGTAATTTGTCCGGTAACATCTGTTACTAATAAAGCATCAGCTAGGTTATCCAAAATCGCGTTTAAACCTTGAGCTTCAGCTAAGGTATTTTGTAGGGCTGCTGTGCGTTCGGCTACTCTGGCTTCTAGTTCTTGATTGAGTTGTCGCAGAGCGATTTCTGCTTGCTTGCGGGCTGTAATATCGGTATTAATTTCTAGGATGGCGCTGGGTTGCTGGTTGATGTCGCGTTGCAATGTCCAACGGCTTTGGACGGTAATTTGTTTGCCATCATGGGTAAGGTGTTGGACTTCTCCTTCCCAATTACCTTGCTGTAATAACTCGGCGAGGATTAATTCTTTAGGTTGGGGAAAGATTTTTTGGATAAATTGGTGAATGTATTGGTCTTTGACTTCTTCGCGCTTCCAACTATAGAGTATTTCTGCGCCTTGATTCCAATAGAGAATTTTGTCGCTCATATCACGCACAATAATGGCATCGCTGGAATGATTCAACATATCCAGCAAGCGTTGATTTTTGGCTTCAGCCAATTTGCGTTCGTGAATATCTGTACAGGTACCAATCCATTCGCGAATACTTCCGTCTGCTTCTAATACGGGAACACCACAAACTGAGAAATAGCGATAATTACCATCTTTACCCAAAAGACGATACTCAGTTTCATAAATACCTCGCTTCGCTACCGCCGTACTCCAAGCGTCAAAGGAATGGGGACGATCCTCAGGGTGAATAGCATCAATCCAACCCCAGTCAGCAACTTCTGCTTCCGTTTGTCCTGTGTAAGCCATCCAAGTGATCATTTCACTACTGATACCCAATCCTTCGGGAGTGGCTCCCCATACAATTTGAGAGGTAGCTGCAACTAGAGAGCGGTATCTTTCTTTGAGACGGCGATTTTCAGCTTCAGCTAATTTGCGATCGTGAATATCGGTACAGGTACCAATCCATTCCCGCACGCTCCCGTCATCTTCAATTACGGGAGCGCCCCAGACCCAGAAGTAGCGATAGTTACCATCTTTACCCCGGATGCGGTATTCAATTTGATATTGGCTGAGGTTGGCGACAGCCTTACCCCAAGCTTCACCAGTGTAGCCGCGATCGTCAGGATGAACAGCCTCAATCCAACCGCCGTTTTCTGCTTCGGCTAAAGTTTGTCCTGTGTAGGCGATCCAATCTTCGAGTTCAAAACAAATTCCTTCGGGGGAACTAACCCAAATAATTTGGGTGTTAGTCTTAATTAAGGAACGATATCTCGCTTCGCTCTGTTTTAAGCTTTTTTCTGATTGTTGGTGTTCTTGTTGGATCTGCTTAAAATCGCTAATATTCTCTACAATCGACCAAATTAGCGATTCTCCATCCTGCTCTATGATTTGTTCTGACACTTTGACGGGAACTAAATGCCCATCTTGATGAATTAACTTTTGTTCATGAGTCTGGTAGCGATCGCTTTGTTGGAGTTGTTCTAATATATCTGGCTCGATGGGGTAGGGGAAATTGAGAGTTTCCGAGACAGTACGCCCCACAATCGCCGCATAGGCGGGATTAATGTAAATTATTGTCCCATCCATACGGCAAAGTACCATACCCAGAGGACAGGATTCCAATAGCTGACGGCTGTATTGCTCAATTTGGCTGGACATAGTTGTTCTCTGAATGATGGATTGGGGTAGAGTTGGGGCAATAAAACCAAGACAATAAGGTGGCGTAAAGTTTTAAGGAAATCGGATGGCGTTGGAAAATTTCGTAAATCTGCTCAGGGGTAGCAGCTGCCACATCTGGATTGTGTTGGGAAAGTTGCTGTAGCATTTGAGTATGGCGTGCTAGCAGATCCGTTGGTTTGAGCATAGGAGTTGTGGAGGGAATAAAGCCTTCTGGATCGGCGCTGGGAGATGACTCTATGGGAGAAATTGCTGAGGCGACAGGGTCAGAAATATTACTATCTTGTGGTTCAACAGCTTCTACCATTGCCGCATTCACAGGAATCTGAATCCAAAATTCCGTACCTTGTCCTGGTTGAGAACGACATTTGAGAATTCCCTGGTGTTTTTCCACAACTATTTGATGGCTAATTGCCATGCCTAAGCCAGTACCTTTACCTAGTTCTTTGGTAGTAAAAAATGGGTCATAAATGCGCCGTATGACTTCCTCTGCCATTCCCGGGCCATTATCAGCAATGCGAATTACTACCCAGCGATCGCTTAAAAGTTCTGTGCGAATGGTAATTTGGGGTTTGGTAAGTTGTGCGGGATTGTTGATTATAGATTCTTCTAAAGCATCAATGGCATTAGAAAGGATGTTCATAAATACCTGATTCAACTGTCCGAGATAGCATTCAATCAGGGGGAGTGAGGCATATTCTTTGATAATGGTAATCTCTGAACGATTGCTAGCTGCTTTCAGGCGATGGCGAAGGATCATCAGCGTTCCATCAATGCCATGATGAATGTTGACGGGTTTCTTTTGAGATTCGTCATGGCGAGAAAAGTTTTTCAGCGATTGGACAATTTCGACGATGCGATCGCTCCCCATTTTCATCGAATCAAGTAATTTGGGGAGATCCTCCATAATAAATTCCACATCGATATTGTCTAGCTCTGATTCCAAATCTGCTGGAGTAACAGTTAAGAATTTTTGATACACCTGCAACAGATGTAATAAGTCTTGGGCATAGTCGGTAACATATCTTAAATTACCGCAAATAAAATTCACAGGGTTATTGATTTCGTGAGCGACTCCGGCTATGAGTTGTCCTAAGCTGGACATTTTCTCGCTTTGAATTAACTGGGTTTGGGCTAATTGCAAATCGTGGAGAGCTTGTTGCAGTTTTTCGGTTTGAGCTTTGGCTTGAGCGGTAGCTTGAATACTGTGTTCGTAAAGTAACGCTTTTTCAAGAGCGATCGCAGTTTGGGAAGCAAAGATACTCGCCAGTTTCAAGTGTTCTGCTTTGTAAGCATCGATCCGATCTGCACCAATAGCGATCGCGCCTAATATCCGTTCTCTAGCGCGTAAGGGTACGCAAATCAACGCCTGAATATTATTCTCTCGCCATAATCGCGGATCGGCTGGTACATTATTGATCAATTCGGCTCTACCAGATTCAACAATATCCCCGATAATTCCCTTACCCGGTTCTGGTGGATTTTGCCGACAGAAATCGCCAAAATCAGCCAAAGTTTCAAAAGCTGTAGCATCTGCATTCAAAAGTAAAATTGTGCCGCCAGAAGATTCCATTAATTGACTCATTTCGTGCAGCACGAGTTGAGCAATTTGTCGCCGATCTAAACTAGTGGTAAGTTGAGTAGAAATATCTTCAAATAAATCAATTTCCTGATATCTTTCTAATAGTTCTTTCGCCAATTCTTTCTTTTCGGCTTCTTGCTTGGCTAGCAATGAAAGCAAATTCGCCACTAAAGTTGCTGGTTGTGCGCCCACAACCCAACCGATGATTTCTCCTGATACTTCAATGGGATAGCGGTTAGCAACCAGATGCTCTCCCATAGTCAAGATTGTTGTACCGTCTAGTAGTTCCACCGCGATCGCTATGTTGAATTGATTAGCGAAGTTTTGCAACAAAGATGGTAACTCTGGTTTATTGAGAATTCTTTTGAGGTTAACTGCGGACATGAAATACCTCATTGACAACAGATAGGTTGCACCCATAACCCGCTATTTTGCAAGTTAAGGATTTCGCTGCGATCGCTCAGACAAAATTTTGTATTGATATCGTCAACTACTCGATCAACTTCTGCGATTATTTGCGCGCCAAAACTAAGAACAGTTGACTCAGCATCGCTATGTATTCGCCTAGCATCCCTGGAAAACAAAAGCATTACCATAAAAGTCTGGGAATATATTAATTTCTTATTAAGAGTTAGTTTTCCCAGAAAGCTTGAAGGCGTAACATTAGATTTGGGCATTGGGCATTGGGCATTGGGAATTGGGCTTTTAAGTTGCACAATCCATTGTGAGGGCTATTGACTGTTGACTGTTGACTGTTGACTGTTGACTGTTGACCGTTGACAGCCTATTAGTTATGCATTTAGACGCCCAGTAGCTTAAACCAACCTCGTCTCAAGCTAAAGGTAGAGAAAATTCAAATTTACTACCCAGTCCTTTTTGACTTTCTACGTGAATTTTGCCGCCTTGGAGTTCAACTAGCCGTTGAGAGATAGTTAAACCAATACCTGTACCCCCAGAATGGCGATCGCGCGATGTATCCGCACGCCAAAACCGCTCAAATACATGGGGTAACTCTTCCGGCGCAATTCCAATACCTGTATCTACAACTGCAATCCACAGGTATTTTGAGTCAATCCTAATATGAATGGTAATTGAACCTTGAATGGTATAACGGACTGCATTACCCAGCAAATTTACCAGTATTTGTTCGGTGCGATCTAAATCTGCTAACACATAAGGCAGTGTAGGCGGGCATTCTAACAGCAGGGTCGGGCCATCTTCTAATAATTGGTCGGTAAATTTTTCTACTATGGCTTCTAACAAAGGACGGATATTGACGCGCTGGATATTAATCGCTAAAGAACCAGCTTCCGCCTTAGAAAGTTCTTGCAGGTCGTTCACCAAGCGCTCTAAACGCTTAGTTTCTTTGGCTAATCTGCGATAAACATCTGCTGATGGTTCAATTTCGCCATCAGCAAGTTGTTCTAAGTAACCGCGAACAACTGTTAGGGGTGTTCGTAGTTCATGAGTCATATCTCCAATTAATTCCCGCCGTCTAGTTTCCACTCCTTGTAAACTATCAGCCATGCGGTTAAAACTCGCACCTAATTGGTTAATTTCGGGAATATCAGATATGGGTAATCTGGCTTCAAAATCACCGGAAGCATACTGTCGGGTAATTTGCTCCATATCGGTCAATCCCTGCATAATCCGGCGAGATACCCAGTAACTTAATCCCCCAGCTGCTGTTGTCCCCACTAATACTGACCACAGAGTACTGCGTTGCCAAGCTATTTCAAATCCTTGCACTAATTCAGTGCGGATATCAATTAAATCTACCCCTTCATCTTCTAGTCGTTCTAGGTGGAGAACAAAAAACCGGGGAGAGGAGATTTTACTAATGATCACCAGACTAAATACGCCTACTACCATCACTACCAAGTGTGAAAATAACAGGCGTGATGTTAAAGGTAAGGACTTTGTCCAAGGCCAACCCTTTTTCATAATGTTTAGCTCATGCTGGAATCATCAAATTTATAGCCTACTCCCACAACAGTTTTAATAAAAGTAGGATTAGATGGATCTGGTTCAATTTTTTTCCGCAATCGCGCTATATGTGTATCAACTACACGCTCATCACCAAAAAAGTTATCACCCCAAAGTTTGTCAATTAATTGGCTGCGGTTCCACACTCTACCGGGATTGCTGACAAAGGTAGTTAATAAGTTAAATTCTAAGGTTGTTAAGTCTAATACTTCCACCTGTTGAGAATCTAACTGACGGCTAGCTGTACGCTGGTCTACATCGACAATAAAATGTTGGCTGCGATTGACTTGATTTTGTCCCCCTTGGCGGAGACTACGGCGTAACAAAGCGCGGACTCTCGCCACTAATTCTCTGGGGCTGAAAGGCTTAACCATGTAGTCATCAGCACCAGTAGATAAACCAATTACGCGATCGATTTCCTCACCTTTAGCTGTGAGCATTAAAATATAAGGATCTTTTACACCTGGTTTTTGGCGAATTCTGGCACAAACTTCTAACCCATCTAAACCAGGAATCATTAAGTCTAAAATAATTAAATCTGGTGGTTGCTCTTGAAACATCCGCAAAGCATTGACACCATCACGGCTAATTCGGCAAATAAATCCTTCTTTTTCTAAAGTTAATTGGATTAATTCCGCAATTTCTATTTCATCTTCAACTATTAAAATATCCATTTCTATTAAAGAAAGTATTATACGCAGAGAAATTCCCAAATTTTAATTTTCAACTAATCATCTGACATATTGTTTATCGCATTTTGTCAATATGTCGTTAGCAAAACTTTTCAATCATCTCTTGAGTCCTGTTAAACAGTAGAATTGGATAAAGTGCGATAATTGTATCCCGATTTAGCATCTTTTTGAATGTATTGTTTAATGCTATCTAAGTCAATAAAATAGTCAGCGACATCAATCAAGTTATCGCTAGTCATCGCCCGCAAACTGACAACTTCTACCCTCGCACCGGTGCTAGTTACAGCATTGACTGCATAAGCTAAATCGCCATCGCCACTAACTAATACCGCAGTATCGTAGTAGGGCGCTAAATTTATCATATCTACAGCAATTTCTACATTCAAATTCGGTTTTTTATAACTCTCTACAGGTTGGAATTCTTTAGTGACGACGCGATAACCATTCCGCCGCATCCAAAACAGAAAACCCTGTTGCTTTTCTTGAGAACGCAGCCGGATTGCTGGTGGTCTTGACATATCAATACCAGTATAGAAAAAAGCCCGTAATAAACGGGAATTTTCTGTTAATCTACAGAGTAGTTTGAGATAATCAATTTCTAAACCCACTTGCAAAGCTGCATGAAAGAGATTGATTCCATCAATAAAAATAGCTACGCGCCCGCGATGAATTCCTTGAAACAGTGAACTTGATGCTGTGGAATTTGGTTTTTTAAGTAGGGAAATTTCTGGTTCATGATTGATGAACCGTTGTTCTTTGCCAGATAAATCCTCATTTAGAGGTTTATCTTTATCTTTTTCTGTGGTAAATGTATTAATATTCATTGGCCGATCCCTCTAGATTATCTAGTACAAAAGGTTTTTGGGCAAGTTAGCGGTGAAGATTCAGTACTAATTTATTAGCCTAGCAATGCTGCTAAAAATTAATAATTCATTAAGGTTTACCATCTTGGTGTTGTAGATTTGCCACTACTTACCGCAAAGTTAGGTAAATTCCTGTAAAGGGCAATTCGTTATTATCTTTTTAGATTTCAGATATTTCTCCTGCTTGGTTTATTTATGCACCTGCTATCCTAACAGTAAATACCATACTGTTAATTGCTGCTAATAAACCTGATCGCTGGTGATAGTGCAGATTTGCAGTAAAATATCTAAAATTTATGACATATTGTCAAGTTAGATTTAACAAAATTTCCCCAATATTTATGAATAGACTGCTATTTATCCAATCAAACTGACTGTTAGTTTTGCACAGAACACGCAGATTCAAGGCGTTCAGAGGACTGTGACTGAAGCGCTTGAGCAGTCTATTCACCTTTATTTGTATTGTACATCCATATCCAAATTAGCTAAAGGGAAAATTGGAATGGGGCATTGGGCATTGGGCATTGGGCATTGGGCATGGAAAAAGTAGGTGCAGTAATACCAATTTGAAAAAAGAATGCGACAGATGGTAGGGGCATGGCATTGCCATGCCCTCTGGAATATTTTTGATGTGCCGTAAACCCTATTTAAATTAGATAAGAATCCCCCAGCCAGAGTTTTAGCCTGGTGGGGGAAGGTTGTATTAGGGGTTAGGGGTTAGGGGTTAGGGGTTAGGGGCTAAGGGCTAGGAATTTTAGATTTTAGATTTGCGATTTTGGATTCCAATCTAAAATCTAAAATCCAAAATTGTTTCCAATGCCCAATGCCCAATGCCCTATACTTCTGGATTCTCTTGTGAGAATTTCTTATGAATGCTTCTAGTCTGTCCGTTAGCAGAAGTTGCTGTCATTAGATATTCGATTAAGCTGTCAGAATAGGGAATGCGGAAATGGAAAGTACCATCTGGCTTGAGTTTGATGGGATGTCCGGCGATGTTGACGGTTGCGTCTGGTTCGGTTGCGCCGTGGATAATGATTTCTGCGTCGGCGACAAACCAAAAATCAGGGTAGGGACGGCTGAAGACGCGCACGGTGCTGGAACGTGCTAGTGTTACCCAAGGTTCGCTTTCTTGTTGATAGCCAATTTCGACGATGTAATCTCTATCGCTGTTGGGAATGGCGACAAAGCGATCGCCTGAAAATACCTCACAATCGTACTGTTGTACTAGCTGGGGATGTTGATAACTCAGGTCGAGACTGGTGACATCGTACAGCTTAATTGTCAGTTGGGAAATTTCACTATTATTTAATAGTTGCTGTTCAGCTTCAGCAAAGTACCAAGTCACATAAGCCCATTTGGCTGTGCGGGGTGTGAGTGTAATAGTACTTTCTAGCGGTTCAGGATCTGTCTCTAGTAAGCCAGCATTTTCTGGATCTTCTGTACCAACTGGACTGAAAAAGCGCACGGTTTGCGATCGCGCGATCGCTATCCAATTTTCGCCATCTGCTGCATAGCCAATTTCGGCGATGTAATTGCGATCGCTCACAGGAATTTCGATGACGCTACTTTCAGTGGCGCTGTCAAATTCATATTGCTGGATAAACTGCGGGGTTTGGTAGCTGAGATCGATTCCCGTGACATCATACAACCGCAAGCCTAATTGACGACCTGATTGTTGCAATACTTGCTTGTTGACATCAGAAATTTGCCATGAGACTTGAGCCGATTTTGCACTTTGATATGTGAAGGTAATACTGTCTTGGAGATTATCGGCTAAATCATCATCATTATCTTCACCGGGTAAAGCGGGGTTGCTAAATACACGCACAGTCGGGGAATGGGCAATTTTCACCCAGCGATCGCCTGTTGTGACATAGCCAATTTCAACAAAGTAATTGCGATCGCTTGCGGGAATGGCTATAAAGCGATCCTGTGCTGTATCGTCACATTCATATTGCTGCACCAAATGAGGAGTCTGATAACTCAAATCGATATCAGTCACATCGTACAGTCGCAGCGCTAACCGGGAATCAGCATCTTCTATTGCTTGTTTTTCATTGTCGGAAATGTGCCAAGATGCATAAGCCCATTTTGGTGTATGGGGTCTGAGGTTAACGCTATCCTTGACATTACCATTTGTCGCTGCACTAACTTCTGCTGTTTCTACTGGTGCATCGCTGGTATTATCATTAACTTCCACATCTGGATTATTGCCAGAAATTGATGCCCAAGCGCCAATTCCTACACCTGCTGCGGCGGCTGCGCCACCAGCTAATGCGCCTAAGTTACCCAGAGAAACATCTTCTGGTGCATTTGCAGATGTTTCAGCTGTTTGTTCTGGGAAATTCGAGACGATTTCGATGATTTCTTCTTCTGTATCGTCAGGGAATGATTCTGCTGCATCTGCAACCGCATCTAATGCTGAGTCTTGAACATCAGCTGTATCGGGAATTGTTGCTGCTGTCTCAATGACAGGTAAATCTACATCTGTTGTTTGTTCGGGAATGTCTGGTAAATCTGGGATTGTCGCGGCTGTTTCAATCACAGGTAAATCTACATCTGCTGTTTGTTCGGGAATGTCTGGTAAATCTGGGATTGTCGCGGCTGTTTCAATCACAGGTAAATCTTCAGCTGCTGTCTGTTCCGTCACATCCGCGACATCGGGAATTGTCCCTGCTGTTTCAATCACAGGTAAATCTTCAGCTGCTGTCTGTGCGGTAACATCTGTGGGAATTGTCCCGGCTGTATCCATCACAGGTAATTCAGACTCTGGTGCATCCCAGATAGAATAATTGCTGTTACCGATAGAAGTATTTTGCTCGGTAGAATTGGCTGCTGCATCAGCAACACCAGCTGCTATGGCTGCACCTCCTAAAGCGGCACCGCCAATGGACGCGATCGCATCTACATTATTAGACTCTAACTGCGGTTGTTCTTCTGCGGCGTTTTGGATATCCGATGCTACTACTTGCTCTCCAGAATTCTCAGTACTTAGAGATGGTTCTTCCTCTTTGGCTAAATCGCTGTTAGTTGCTGGGGCTTCTGGTATATGGGGATAAGAAGTATTTACAACTGCTGCTGGGGCTTCTGTATCCCATGCATTGTCTTCATTAATACTAACATCCTCAGTCGATGTACTTGCAAATGTTGGTTGTGATGGTGGTGCAGTCGGTACTGAGTCTACATCCTTATCTGCTGTTTCCGCTTCTGGCGAAGGTTTTTTGCGGGAAAACACAAACCAGCTACCCAAACCACCCAGTAACAACAAAGGTAGTAGAATTAACAATGGTGTTGGTAAAGTGCCATTGTTACTCGCAGCAGAATTTACTGATGACTCGTTAGGCGCAGCAGTTGTATTTGCATCGGCGGTGGTAGTTGTCGCCTCAGATACAGGTGAGGTATTAGTTGCAACCGTTGTAGCTTCTGGTGTTGGGGCGTTCGCGGTAGCTAATGTAGGTAATTGTCCTTGAGCGATCGCGGCGGCTTCTGATGTTCTGGCTGTTTCGATGGCTTGGAGTCCTGGAGGTGCGATCGCAAAGCCTAAAAAACTAGCCGCGCCAAGGCTGGGATTTTTCTTGTAGACGTAAACTAAAGGTTGGGAAAAGACATATTTCTCATCTGTAGGCGTAGCTTTATCTATGGGGACAACCCGCACGCCAGGTATTTGCGATACTTGATTAGCTAAGGCATAGCTAATCCCGTCATTACCCAATTGTTTGACAATTTCTACAGTATTATCATCAGTGACTTGAGTTGCTGTAGAGCCTGTAGCAAAAGTAGCCGCCTTAAAGGCTGGATAAGTCCGAAAAGTATTGCGAGTGTCGCTAGTTGTCGGGCGATCGATCAAGCGGATTTTACCCTTAACACCGCCAACTTCCGACCAATCTGTAATTCTTCCTCGGAAAATCCGTGCAAATTCTCTACTACTCAAGCCACCTTGAAAAGGATTGTCCGCACTGACAATCACCGCTATTTTTTCTCGGTACAAGCGCACTTGCTCTAAACCTTGTGCCCGTTCTTCTTTCGTCAAGCCACGACCTAAGGCGGCGATATCTACACTACCATCTAGTACAGCTTTCAGTGCCGCCTCAGTACCATTCGCTTGAACTTCAACCTTCGATCCAGAAAATTGCTGTTCAAAACTTTGTTTGAGGTTTTGGTTGATTGCATTCAAGGCACTTGAGCCATCAATCCGCACTGTAGTCCCATTTTCTACTGTTGTTGGTAAGGGAAAAGCGGGAGCATCAGTTGCAGATTGTGCCAGTATCTGTTTTGGTACTAAGAGATTCACCGCCATAGGCATAGTTCCCACAGCCAGCAGTAATGCCAAACGGAATATTGCACTATCTTGTTTCGATTTTTGCCACATATGCTCCTTATCAGGGTACAGAAATACAGAAATTCGGCCAGCTTTAACGTTATGTTTATATACGATTAAATAGGAGACGCGCTAATTATACATCTCCATAAACTTTCTTCTAAATTTACTTTGAACCTGATTCTGGACGTAATACTGCGTCTAACTTTATCTTGTCTGCCCTCCAGATTCATAGACTGTTTATTTTTTTTAAAGTATCTCAGCTGTAGGTTTTCAGCCAAGTTTGCAGAGATAGCTGCTGAAAGTTGACTGTTGACTGTTGACCGGGTTTTATTTTAGCTTGATGTCTTAATCTCTCTGGCTACAGCTATCAGGGACTTGCAAATAAAAAAATATTCCAATCATTAACTTACCAAATCCGCAACTCGTAGGGGCGGGGTTACCCCGCCCCTACAATTTGGCATAATTTATTGGTCAATGGTCATTTGTTAGAGACGCGATGAATCGCGTCTGTACAATTGTCCCCCTTGTCCTCCTTGTCCTTCTTCCTAGCCCCTATTTTGAACGCCATTGAGGAACATGGGCACGAATTTCTCCATAAAAGCTTGGGGATCTCGTTCCCATGCTTTTTGGGCAACTTGAAGCCTTGTAAATTGCAATTCCGGTGCTAGCAATGTTTGTGGTAACCGTTCCATTAGATATTGGGGACGTTGCCATACAGGTATAGTATTCGCCACATCCATTAACTTAGCAACTCGTCGCAGTTCTGCACCTAAGGTAATATCCATCCCGGACTCAAAAGCCGCTTGTTCAATTGCTGCATACTTGCGCTTGGCTTGCTCAACTTTTTGCCGATGTTCTGGGCTTTTGTCTGCTATTTGTGCTAACCAACGATTACCCCAGCGCACATGTCCGGCTTCCTCTGGCAAAATCCTTTCTATGGTTTCGCGAATTTTAAGATTTTCTTCAGTTTGTGGTGCTTGTTTTAATGCATAGATGTGAGCAGAGAAATACTCACAACCACGCTTTTCGGTAATGTTAATTGCTGCTAACCCAGAAATTACAGCGTCTTCTAAGTCAGTTTTGGTATTGAAGTAGTCTCGATCTATGAGGCGATCGAATTCGTCGATATAAGAAGTCCCTGGTGGTTTGCCAATATCTGCCCCTAAATCTACCAGCAAATCTGTCAGCCACATAGCATGACGCGCTTCATCAGCTATATGGTGTGATAAATCCTTAATCAGTTCCTTGGGCTGTCTATCTAGCTGTTCAATTACCTCTGTCAAGTCTTTACAACTGCGTTGTTCGCTGTATCGGTAGCGGTTGAGGATAATTAAATGCAATTCGCGATCGCTTACTACTCTTTTGAGAATATCGCGCGCGCTCATTCCGTTCGGAGATTTTCTGGGATAGATAACTGTCATAGTTTGATTAACTTTTGTTAACTATGTTTTCATCTGCTTTTGATGGTAACTTAGTTACCTTTGATCAAACAGCAGCAATCTGGAGAATCTTACTTTTCAGTAAAATCCCTGCCTTCTAGAGAATCAACTCATCGCCAATTTCCCAGAAATTACGGTTTTGGACTTTCTGAGAATTTCCTCCTCAAATATAAATAACTGTAATAAACCAGCAATTGACCTTAAGACAGGCTTATATCTTTTTTGGAGAACATCCTGAAGCTAGATGCCTATGTACAATAGGCATTTGCGGCTGATGCCATATAGTTTTCTTCCGCGATAAAGTAATATTTATTGTTAAGTTTTGTTGCAAAAAGCTATTTTGTAGCTGTTGTTACAGAATTGTTTGCTATATTAATTAAAGAAAGACGAAACCAATTATTTATAACTAAAAAATAGAGAGGACTAGGTTATGTCTATTGAAGAAAAATCTCGTGCAATTATGGTGCGTCAATATCAAGAAGTTAAGAAACGTCAACAATCGATGCTGATGCGTAGCGCACAAGAACTTGGTCTTCCTGAAGAAATGTCTCATTATTGGAATCCTATTCAAGGTAAAGTAGACCAAGCTTCGCGTACTCTTTATGGCAGCAGCCACGCTGGTATGAGTTAGGTTGCAAGTGTAATTTAGCTGAGTTCAAGGAGAAAAAAATACACCATGACTGATAAATCAGGTGTCTCAGCTTTAATCAAAAACCCCCTTAATTTAAAAGGAGGTTTTGCATCCTGATAACGATTAACTTCAAAAAAAAGCCACCCCTAAGGGTGGCTTAAAAATTAGCAGCAAGAAATATTCAGTTGCAAAAGGTAGAAAACTTATCTCTTCAGCTTTCTTTCCTGATGCCTACTGATGCTAGTTATGAAAATTAGCAATCGTAGTACAGATAAAATTCGTAAGGATGAGGACGTAGTTGTAACTGCTTAACTTCGTTAACTAGCTTGTACTCAATCCAGTTTTGGATAAAGTCTTCTGTGAATACACCAGTATCTGTTAAGAAAGCATGATCGTTTTCCAGCGCTGACAATGCTAAATCTAGAGAACCGGGCGTAGAAGGAATCTTCGCCAGTTCTTCTGGAGATAGTTCATAGATGTTCTTATCTAAAGGTTCGCCGGGATGGATTTTATTTTTGATACCATCAATACCAGCACAAAGCATAGCAGCAAATGCTAAGTAAGGGTTAGAGGTAGCGTCTGGACAACGGAACTCTAAACGCTTGGCTTTGGGGTTATTACCAGACAGAGGAATCCGCACAGAAGCAGAACGGTTACCTTGGGAGTAAGCCAAGTTAACTGGTGCTTCATAACCAGGTACTAGACGCTTGTAAGAGTTGGTGGTGGGGTTGGTGATTCCCAATAATGCTGGTGCGTGTTTGAGGATACCACCGATGTAGTACAGTGCCATGTCGCTCAAACCAGCATATTTATCACCGCCAAATAGGGGTTTACCATCTTTCCAGATAGACTGGTGACAGTGCATACCCGAACCGTTATCACCAAAAATTGGTTTTGGCATAAAGGTGACGGTTTTACCATATTTTCTGGCAACGTTCTTGATGACATATTTGTAGGTCATCAGCCAGTCTGCTGCTTCGATTAGCTTACCAAATCTAAAACCCAGTTCGCATTGACCACCGGTGGCAACTTCGTGGTGCTGCTTTTCAATGGGTACGCCGCAAGCTGCCATTGTTAACAGCATTTCTGTACGGATATCTTGGAAGCTATCAGTGGGCGGTACTGGGAAGTAGCCTTCTTTGAAGCGTGTTTTGTAACCTAAGTTGGGACTTTCCTTTCTACCTGTGTTCCAACGACCTTCTACAGAATCTACATGGTAGTAGCCTTCGTTAGCGGTTTGGTCATAACGGACATCATCAAAAATGAAAAATTCGGCTTCAGGGCCAAAGAAGGCTGTGTCACCAAGTCCGGTAGAAACTAAGTAGTCTACGGCTTTTTGAGCAATTACGCGGGGACAGCGATTATACCATTCGCCTGTGCGAGGTTCTTTAATGCTACAAATTATACTTAGTGTTGGCTCTTTCATGAATGGATCGATCCAGGCAGTGTTTGGATCGAGAACCATTGTCATGTCTGACTCTTCGATGCCTTTCCAACCCCGAATACTGGAACCGTCGAAAGGTACACCATCAGTGAATGAACTCTCATCGATTTGGTTATGGTACACAGTAAGGTGCTGCCATGTCCCCGGTGCATCGATGAATTTCAGATCAATCATCTGAATTTTTTCGTCTTGAATTCTTTTCAAGACTTCTTGTGGGGTTGTCATTGTTACTCCTTCTCTGCCAATTAAATAAACTCAACCTAGAATCTTCAAAGCTTGCTGACCCTGCTGAGATGAACCCAATTGTGACACACCTGGAATATCCTAATGATAGGAGATTAAGAAAATTTGTAGTTTTTGTTACAGTTCTTTTAGTTTCCGAGTTATTTAACCTTTCTGTAACATCTGTACAAAACTCAAACATATCATCTCATAGGGGGCAACTTTGGCATAAAATCCTTAAGTAGCGGATAGATTGTTTTGTGCCGAAATCTATATTGTAATTGGCACAAAAAATGACTGTGCATAAAAACAGCCAAATAAATATCAAACCATAGATAGTATTGATTGGGAGAAACCAGAATGCGCGATGCAGTAACAACTTTAATTAAGAATTATGACGTAGTTGGACGGTATTTTGACCGGAATGCGCTCGACAGCCTTAAATCCTACTTTGATAGTGGTACTGCAAGAATTCAAGCTGCGGGAGCAATCAATTCCAATGCAGCTGCAATTGTCAAGCAGTCTGGTGCTAAATTATTTGAAGAATTGCCAGAGTTGATTCGCCCTAGCGGGAATGCTTATACAACTCGTCGTTATGCTGCTTGTCTGCGGGATTTAGATTACTACTTGCGCTATGCTACATACGCGCTAGTGGCTGGCAATACCAATGTATTGGATGAGCGGGTACTACAAGGATTGCGCGAAACTTACAATTCTTTAGGTGTACCCATCGGCCCCACAGTACGCGGCGTACAAATTATGAAGGATATCGTCAAGGCACAAGTAGCAGCAGCAGGCGTGGCTAATACCGCCTTTGTTGATGAGCCATTTGACCATATCACTCGCGAATTGAGCGAAACCGATATCTAAATCTCTGGGGCGGGCAATTGTCCACCTCTTAATCATATTAATAGCGATCGCTCTTCACAATTTTTGGAGCGATCGCTTTTTTCGTAATACATAAAACTGCGATTAATCCCAAAAATTAAAGCATAAATTAACATTTGCAGACTTGCTAATTAATCTGCTTTTGTCAATGAGCAATTTTGCTGATAAAAAAATATCAATGGGGGTCTTCAATTTAGAATTGTAAAATTTTGAATTCCCCAAGGGTGAAGATGGCAGCGAGGAAAATTAATTACAAAAATTAATAATATTCGATCAGTAATGGCCCTTCGGGAATGAAGCGAGAGGTAAAGTTAGTTTTTTTACCTAAAGCTTTTAAAGCAGCTACAGGGATGGGTGCTTTTAACGGTTTTAACTCTTTGACTTCCCAAAAAATTGCCCAAGTCGGTTTATCTGTTGCAGTCGATGGCGGACGAAACTGAGATTTACCTGCATATCTCCCATTACGCGAATTGCCATGCCCAATATATAAACCTTGCCAAGCAGCTTCTGAGTTTAGCGGTTGATTAACACAGTTAGAAGCGTAGATTAATACTTCTACTTCTTTATCTCCCCGTAATTCATCAGCTTTACGGAAGACTTCAAAAGCCATGCTACCAAAAGCGACTTTAATAGTTTCGTCGCTGAGTTCGTTTTCTAGCTTTTCCATTGTTTCCAATGCAGATAGCAAGTGCATCTCCGGAACAGGTGCCAGAATCGCGAAGGAATTTGTTTTAGCCATGTTCTGTCCCCATATCTTAGCCTTGTCATTATAGTGACGTTTCTGGGAAACGGGCTAATATTTTTGTTGGGAGCATCCCAAATGCGTAAACATATACTTTGTCATTGAGTGCATGATGAAGTGAAGCAATAGAATAGCAACTTAAAAAATTAGAATGTTACCTAGAGCTTGGCAGACTTTAGCTTGCTCGAAAAGATAGAGTTTTTAATTAACTAGATAAATATAAATTAAATATAAAATTTATGTGTATTACTTATTACTTAAAATACACTGTAAAAGCGATCATTAACAAATAATTCCTATAAATAAATTAACTTTTATAATTTCGTATCAGAACAGAAGATTCTTCAATCTTCATTGTAGGCTAGGCGATGCCGATTATATGACAAAGATTTCAGAACTTAAATAAGAATCATCTATTAATCTACTAAGGAAGAATCATCTATTAATCTACTAAGGAAGCTATAAGTTTTATGTTTATTATTGATGATATCATTAGCGAATTAGTGGCTCAGGGCTTGCAAAATTTACAAGATAGAGCCAATCATAGCGAAATAATATTAAAAATTTTGCACAAGGTGGGACTCAAAGGAGATGAACCACCAAATGATTTTGAAGGTGTTTATCGTTATACTTTAGTTGAGTATGGCTTAGGTAAACCAAAAATTATTTTAGAGTTATTTAGGCAAAAAGAAATCGAAGATAACTTTCAACAAGCATTTAACCAAAATAAAAATTTTAATTTTCCCGCATTAGATAACTATATTGCGGGTTATGCTATTGGTGATGAAATTAAACGACAAAATCTTGATTACCAAAGAGAAGTCAGGGAATTTGCTCGTTTATTTATTGAAGTTGCTAAACGAGCTAGAACTACAACAGAAATTTTACAAGACCATAAATTAGATAGTTTACAACTTACGCTAACTCAAATTCGAGAACAGGTTAGCCATCTTAATTTACCAGCAATTCAAGAGCAAATTAACCAATTAGCACAAAGTTATCAGCAATTATTACCACCGTCGCCAGTAGCAAGAGAAACAGAATTAGCAAAAAGTCTGCGTGATTGGTTTAATGCACTGGGTTATAAATTTGAACCAATTGAAATTTTAGAAGCAGAATATTTTGCTTGGGTAATTAATATCCCGAAACGGCGGGGTTATGACCGGATTTTTATTCGGGGTGTAGAGGGAGAAGCAAATATTAATGATGTGAATGCGGTTAAAGCAGGGATAGAACAATATAAAACTGATGAAGGTTGGGTGGTTGCGCCTGGGAGAGTGAGTAAGCTAGCGAGACAGGAAGCGCAAAAAAATCAGAATTTAGGGGTTTATTGTTATACCTTAGATGAATTAATTGAGGCTGATGCTGATTTTGAAGGGTATTTTGTATGGCTAGAGAAGCAAGTTACAGAAAAAGGAATTGATAAATATTATGTGCCTCTGGCTTGTATTAAAGAAGAAGTTGATTTAGCTACTAAGCGGCGTATTGGCATTAGTCACTATGGCAAGTCAGATGGTTGGATTGACCGCTATGTTAATAACTGGTTAGCCGATCCAGTGAAAGAACATTTATCAATTTTAGGGGAATTTGGTACAGGTAAAACTTGGTTTGCGTTTCATTATGCTTGGGAGGCTTTAAAAAAATATCGTCAGGCTAAAGAAGATGGTTCACCTTTACCGCGTATTCCTTTAGTAATTCCTTTGCGGGATTATGCTAAAGCGGTGACAATTGAATCTTTATTTTCTGAGTTCTTTTTTAGGAAACATCAGATTGGTTTGACAAATTATTCGGCTTTTGAGCAGCTAAACCGGATGGGTAAATTATTATTAATTTTTGATGGCTTTGACGAAATGGCTGCAAGGGTAGATCGTCAAGCAATGATTAATAATTTTTGGGAACTTGCTAAGGTAGTTGTTCCAGGTGCCAAAGCGATTTTAACCTGTCGGACAGAACACTTCCCCGAAGCGTTGGAAGGACGTAGATTATTAAATGCTGAATTAAAAGCTTCTACTGCCAATTTAACTGGAGAACCACCGCAATTTGAGGTTTTAGAATTAGAAAAATTGGACGATGAGCAAATTCGACAAGTTATAGCTTTTAAAGCCAAAGCAGAAACCGTTGATTATATTATTCACAATCAACAATTGTTAGATTTGGCGCGTCGTCCGGTGATGATTGATTTAATTATTGAAGCATTACCAGACATTGAAGCGGGAAAACCTGTAGATATTTCTCGTGTTTATCTTTATGCAGTGCGTCACAAGATGGAAAGGGATATTACATCAGCACGCACCTTTACCTCAATGATGCAGAAGTTATATTTCTTATGTGAATTATCTTGGGAAATGCTGTCAACGGAAAGGATGACTCTTAATTATAAAGAGTTTCCCGACCAAATTAGGCGTTGTTTTAGCCAGGAAGTACAGGAACAAAAAGATTTAGACCATTGGCATTATGACATGATGGGGCAAACCATGTTAATTCGGAATGCTGATGGTGATTATTATCCTGCGCATCGGTCTTTATTAGAGTTTTTTGTGGCATATAAATTCGCTAGAGAATTAGGTATTTTAGCAAATGATTTTCGTGACATTGTTGATGATATGCCCTATGACCAGGGTATCAATGATGGTAATTTAACTCAAACCTTTGGCAAAAATCTGTTAGCTAAAGCAGTGTTGGACTTAATGTGGCCCATGTTGTCAGCATCAGCTAATCAACGCCTGTTAGAGGTAGTGAAAGCGACCAAAGGCAAAACCGAACTAGAAGCTGGTTACCTTGGTAGTAATGCAGTGCAGTTACTCATTAAAGGTAATCGTTTTGCTTTAGAAAGACAGGATTTGAGTCAGACAGTGCTTCCAAATGTAGATTTTAGTTCAGTGAGTTTGCACAGTGTTGATTTGACTGGGGCAAATTTACATGAGTCGGTCTTTGCTAAGGTGTTAACTAGGGTTTTAACAGTTGCTTTTAGTCCTGATGGGAAACTCTTGGCGACAGGAGAGGAGGATGGTAGGGTCAGACTGTGGAATGCTATCACAGGCAAGGAGTTATTAACCTTAATAGGTCATGACAGTTCGGTTAACTCAGTAGCCTGGAGTGGGGATAATCTGACTTTGGCTAGTGGTAGTCGTGATAATACAGTCAAACTCTGGGATGTGCAGACAGGGGATTGTCGCCTGACTCTGGCTGGTCATGACAGTTCGGTTAACTCAGTAGCCTGGAGTGGGGATAATCTGACTTTGGCTAGTGGTAGTCGTGATAATACAGTCAAACTCTGGGATGTGCAGACAGGGGATTGTCGCCTGACTCTGGCTGGTCATGACAGTTCGGTTAACTCAGTAGCCTGGAGTGGGGATAATCTGACTTTGGCTAGTGGTAGTCATGATAATACAGTCAAACTCTGGGATGTGCAGACAGGGGATTGTCGCCTGACTCTGGC